>NZ_JBWKYN010000027.1:0-41791 GCF_059423785.1 Arcicella sp. GW458-12-2-14-TSB2
ATTTAAATCAAATCAGGCTAAATAAATGTCTGATTACCGACTTCATTTATTTTTATGTACAAAAACAAAAAAGGTTAAATTTTCTCAAATTTAACCTTTTAAATAATTGTCTTTATTGAACTAGTTCATTTTCTTCAAATTCTCTTTGAATATCTTCGTAAATTTTTCTAGTTTCGGCTTTATCACTACTTGGCAATAAGGATTATGACCATTCAATTCATAATAATCTTGGTGATAATCTTCAGCAGGATAAAACACAGAAAATGGAGTAATTTCTGTAACAATCGGATTCGGGAAAACATGTTCAGCATTTAGTTTAGCTTTCCAAGCCTCCGCAGTTTTTTTCTGGGCTTCGTTATGATAAAAAACGGCAGAACGATATTGTGGTCCTTCATCAGCACCCTGACGGTTTAAGGTAGTAGGGTCATGGGTTTTCCAGAAAATTTCTAAAATTTTATCAAACGATATTTTCTTAGGGTCAAAAGTTACTTGTACTACTTCAGCATGACCCGTAAGACCCGTACAAACTTCTTTGTAAGAGGGGTTTTTCACCTTTCCTCCAGAATAACCTGATTCTACTTTTACAACACCTTCTACTTGTTGAAAAATAGCTTCCACACACCAAAAGCATCCCGCACCAAACGTAACTACTTCTGTTCCCTCAAGATTGACTTTTTCATTGTTCATTTTATTCTTATTTTTCTGATTATCAGAACTTTTAGCACATGAAATATTTACTAACAATGTAAATATTCCAAGAAGTATGATATTAATTTTTGTTCTCATTGTTGATAACGTTTAAAACTTCATGTAAGTTTGTATTTTTTATGAAAGTATTTCTTACAACGATTATATCCCTGTAAGATTACATACGTAAAAATAATATCCAAAGATAGTAGCAATTAAAAAATTAGATTGTCTGATGAACGACATACTTACAAAATCAGAACCACAAAAAACATCAAAAAGTTACTTTAAAGTTGTTCAACAACGCTGGAAAGATGCTATCCAGACAGATGGCTTCATTATTAAATTACTAACAGCAGTTGGTATTGCTTTTTTGGCTGCCCCAAAATTTCCTTCTTATTTTATTAATATTCAAAAACGTGATGGTGCTTACCTTTCTGATGTCGTATTAAACCATATACCAGCGTTTGATGTTTCAACGCCAATTTTTGCTATTATCTACGGGATGCTCGTATTCCTACTTTGTAGGGTAATTGTTAAGCCAAAATTATTTTTACTTTTCTGCTTAACGTTTGTGATTGAAACAGTATTGAGGATGTCATGTATTTATTTTTTTCCCTTAAATCCTCCTATTGGTTTAGTCCCTTTGCATGATACTTTTGCCGAGTTATTAATCTATGGAGATACAGAACCTATCACAAAAGATTTATTTTTTTCTGGTCATACAGCAACGATGGTAATGATTTGGTTGTTTCTTGAAAAACGTTGGGAAAAAACGTTAGCGGCTATTGCATGTATCACATTGGCAATATTATTGCTAGTTCAACATGTACATTATACCGCTGATGTTATTGGTGCATTTTTCTTTACTGCACTTTCTTATGTGATTGCACGTTATATCAATAAACAAAAATGGCCCGTTACTTGTGGGGTAATATTAGTATTTTTCTTTATATTAGAAACCCTTTTCTGGCTTAGCAATAAAATAATTTAAGTCCAAAAATTGTAAACCGTTGTATTTTAAGGAGATGATAGAAAATATATTAATTAATCCCTTAATTTTGCAAGTCAAAAAATTAGTAGACAATAGAATTTGATTGAGCATTTTTTAGTTTACAACCAATATTTGTTAATTAACAGAGGTAAATTGTAAATTTTCTAATGAAAAATTTACAATTTGATTACATTCAATTAATTTGCATTGTTTTACGGAAAAAGGAGACTAGCTTCCCCTATTCCGAAACTAAGTAAATGTAGTTCTGCCCAACTACGTTTATGAAACGATTGTAAAATCGTTAAACTTTATTTTGTACAATTTTTTACAAAACTGATTTGGTTTCACAAATTAGTCTTGTATCAGGAACTTTCTATCAAATATAGTTCTTGCAAACCACTTTAATTCAGGGTAAAAATATGGTAAAGTTTGAGTACAAAACCTTCCAATTAGGGGAGAAACTAACACAAGAGCAGAAAGATTATTTCCGCAAGTATGGTGTAATTCAATTTAAAAATTTCATTAATGCTGAAACCATACAAAAGTGTATCAGCGAATTAGATAAAATTGAAAAGCAATGGTTGGCTGATGGCATTGAGAAAATCAATGGCATTCCGTTGAAGTTTGGTAAAGACGAACACGGTAATAAAATGATTCAAAGAATGTGCTTTACCAATAAGTACAGTACTTTCCTAGGTGAATTCTTGAAAGATCCTCGCTTACAAGTATTGGTTGAGTTATTGGCTCCTTATGATGGTCGTATTAGCGACAACGAAAAGGATGGTCTTGTCTTTAATCATTATGTGAATGCTCCAAATAGTAAATTCACACAAATGGGGTGGCATACAGACAGCCCTCGTGATTTATTCTTAGGTCAGAAAATTCTTCCTATGTTAAACGTAGGAGTGCACTTAGATACTTGTCCTACTTCTAACGGAGGATTAAGAGTATTACCGGGTACACAAAACCAAAGTGTTTTGAAACTTTTGTTTGGTAAAAAACAATTTATCGACCATACCCCTGATACAAAGGAAGTTGGTTTTGAGATTGAAGCAGGAGATTTAACTGTACACGATGGTCGTTTGTGGCATAGAGTAGAGGTTTCACCATATGTGGGTGAAAAGTCTCGTCGTAGAGTAATGTATGTACCTATCATCACAGGTAAATACATGCCTAAAAACGAAAACAGCAAAACACCATTTTATCACCGTTTTGCAAAAGTTGTTCAGAAATAAGCAATTAGAAATAAAACTAAAAAGCCTGTGGAAAGTATTTTCTACAGGCTTTTTAATTTATCATTACTTAAAAATCTATTTCGATTTCGAAAATTTTGCTTTTACAAAAGCGAAAATCATTGGCACTACTGAAAATGCTACAATACCAAACACAACTTTTTCAAAGTTATGTTTTACCCATTCGTTATTTCCTAAAAAGTATCCAATGAGTGTAATTGAGCTTACCCAAAGTGTAGCACCTATTATACAAAAAGTGATATAAGTACTATATTTCATACTTCCAGCCCCAGCTACAAAGGGTGCTACTGTACGAACAATAGGAACGAAACGAGCCATGATAACAGTTTGCCCGCCATGTTTTTCATAAAATTCTTCTGTCTGTAAAATGTGTTTTCGTTTTAAAAAAAGAATCTTATCCTTCGATTTAACATATTCACTGAAATATTTTCCAACTAAATAATTAACGTTATCACCCAGAAGTGCCGCACCAATCAATAGAGGAATCACAAAGGTAATTTCTATTTTTCCCGTTGCAGCAGCCAATACACCCACCGCAAAAAGCAAAGAATCGCCCGGTAATAAAGGCATTACGATAAACCCTGTTTCAACAAAAATAATCAAGAAAAGTAATCCATAAGTAACGGCTCCGTGTTCACTGATAAAATCAGAAAGTGCTGTGAGTGGGTCATGGAGGAGTTGTGAGAAAAAATTGATAATTTCCATTTGTTCGTTGGGTTTGTTTAGTAAGTATTATACATTAAAAATCAGTTATGAGAAAAGGCACTTCTTGCATTCGCCTTCACTAATAACTGATTCTTTCTGTTTGTTGATGTTGAGTGGTTACTTATCCAAAAAATGAGTAAATGTATCACCTCTTAATCCTAGACGAATGGTCTCTAAAGAAATCACTTCGTGTGGAGCAATATTGCCAACGTTTACATTAGCCCCTACCAACTTCACGAACCAAACTTGTTGAGATTTTTGCGGAGCTTCCCAAATGATTTTCTCTTCTGGAATCTCTGTAAGAATTTCTTCTACCAATCCCTGACGAACTTCACCTGATGCACGGAACAAACCAACGTTTCCGCCCTCGCGCGCTTCGCCAATTACTTTCCAAGCACCTGCCTCTAGCTCAGCTTTCATCAATTTAATCCACTTGTATGGAGGAATGATTTTAGCTTCGTCTTTAGAACCTACTTCAGAAAGTACAGTTACTTGCTGGGCTAAAGTTCTGATATATTCGCATTTATCATCTTGTTCCATTTCTAAAGAACCATCAGAAACTTCAGCATACTCCATTCCAAATTGATCTAAAATACGACGGTACTCATCAAATTGTTTACGAATAATAAAAGCTTCAAATAAAGTCCCTCCAAAATATACAGGAATCCCTGCTGATTTGTAAACGGCTAATTTTTCTTTCAAGTTTGGTGTTACAAACGATGTAGCCCATCCTAACTTTACAATGTCAGTATAAGCAGCACTCGTTTCCAAAAAATCCTCTATCTGTCTGATACTTAGACCTTTGTCCATCACCATTGTGTATCCTTTTTGGCGTGGTTTAGTAGTTCTCTCAGGAATTTGAGTAAGTGGATAATTCATATTTTGTTATCGGTTATCAGTTGTCACCTGTCGTTTTTCGGGTATTGATTTCCAAATTTTTACTTAAAAAAAAGCACATTATTTAATCAATACAAGAACGTGAACTGCAAAATTAAATATATCCTTGCTATCCAGCAAATTAGAATGTTCATATATTGTGTTAATTCAATACAAGACACATATAACACTCTATAAAACAACCACTTAACTTTTTTTGAAAAATAATTTTTCTTAGATTTATAAAAATTTAACAAAAAGGTGTTCTTTTTATAAACACTGTTCATTATTTTTGTGCCGTATGATTTTAAACTTCTAAAAATATGAAAAATTCAATTAACACGATTATTATGTTTCTGTTAATAATCAATCTTGGCAAGGCACAGTCTGTTAATAAAGATGCTATTTTAGGAGAATGGCTTTCTGAAGAAAAAGACGGGAAGGTGTTAATTTTTAAACAAGGAGAAAAATATTTTGGAAAAGTAATTTGGGGAAAGTCTGCTGGAAAAAAAGATGAGAAGAATCCAGACCCTTCGCTAAGAAACAGAGATATTATCGGTTCTACTATTTTAAAAGACTTTAGTTTCAAAGGAAAATCATGGGAAGGCGGAAACGTTTATGACCCTAACAATGGTAAGAGTTACTCTTGCACGATGAAGCTAAAGAGTAATGACGAATTAGAAATCAGGGGTTATGTTGGTATTTCTTTATTAGGAAGGTCAACAGTATGGACAAGAGTTAAATGATTTTTGTGGAAATTGTATCCACATTTTAAAATCGAACATTCAAAATATGGGTATTATCGAGAGAAAAGAAAGAGAAAGGCAAGAAGTTCGGTCATTGATTTTAGAAGCTGCACAACAGGCCTTTATAGAAGACGGCTACGAGAAGGCTTCTATCCGTGCCATTGCCGACCGTGTGGAGTATAGTCCAGCAACAATATATCTTTATTTTAAAGACAAAAGTGAGATTTTCTTTGCTGTTCATGAATTAGGTTTTGAAAAATTAATACTGGAAATGTCTGATGCGATTGAGGGCATAAAGAATCCCCTTGAAAAACTTCGTCAGCAAGGATATGCTTATATGAAGTTTGCTTTGGAAAACCCAGCCATGTATGATTTGATGTTTATCCAGAATGCACCTATGGAAGCCATTTTTGACAATGAAGAATGGGCCTGTGGTCATAGATGTTTTGAACTTATCTGCACTATTGTACAAGAATGTATTGATAATAAGTTAATCAAGATTTCTGGATTAGAATTAGCAACTATGTCGATTTGGTCGTTTATGCACGGTTTAGTTTCACTTAAAATAAGGAATAGATTTAAAATGTTCCCACAAGAACACATTCAACAATTAATGTCTGCTTCAGTGGAACAGATGATAGAACTTATTCAACATGACTAATCCATCGCTTGATTTTTTCACTAACCTTGTCGGCAAACCCTTAGCCGAAAATAGTCCTTCGCCTGTTTCAAAATGGCTAGATGGCATTTTGGTTAGCCTTGAACATGGTTCTATTACGGTAGAATACACCATTCGCAAAGATATGTGTAACCCTGCCCATATTCTTCACGGTGGCGTAGCAGCTACGATGATGGATGATATTATCGGGATGACAATCTTTAGTATGGGGCATACGGCTTTCTATAGTACTGTCAATCTTTCGATTGATTACCTATTTTCTGCTAAAATTGGAGAAAAGGTTACCGCAAAATCCAAGATAATCAGAGTAGGCAAAAAAATAGCCCATGCCGAAGGCGAAATCAGGAACGAACAAGGGACGATTATTGCAAAATGTACGACTAATCTGGTATCTACCAGCAACGAAATAAAGTCCTTATAATTTATTCATCTAAAAAGCACTATTCCATCATTTCAGATTAAGTGCTTTTTATTTTGCTTAACAACTAAACACTGTTTATATTTTAAATAACGTTTATGAAAACCCTAAAAATTTACGCAAACCCTTTTATAGCAATCAAGCTTGCCAATAATAAAGTGGTTTTACTATTGCTTGTAAGTATTGGCTTCTTGATAGATGCGAAGGCTCAATCAGATATTTTAAACCAATATGTACAAGAAGGTTTAAAAAATAGCCAGATTATTAAACAGCAACAATTCTCTTTACAAAAAGCTGTATATGCCCTTGAGGAAGCGAAGGCACTCTTTAAACCTAATGTTAGTTTCAACACTACTGTTTCGGCTGCACAAGGTGGGCGTAAAATCGAAATTCCAGTAGGTGATTTGGTAAACCCTGTTTACACAACCTTAAATGCACTGACCAATTCAAATAAGTTTCCACAAATCTCTAATACTTCTGAGCAACTCGTCCCTAAAGATTTTTACGATTTGCGTTTCAAAACCACTATGCCCATTTTGAATGCTGAGATTAGGTATAATCAAGCCATTAAAAAAGAGCAAATAACGGTACAACAAACCGAAATTCAGGTGTATAAACGTGAATTAGTACGCGATATCAAAGCTGCCTATTTTAATTATTTAAAAGCTACCGAAGCCGTTAAGGTGTATGAAAATGCGCTAAAAATTCTTCAAGAAAGCGAACGGGTAAATGAAAGCTTGATTAAAAATGGTTCGGCTAATCCAACCGTTCTGGTACGTACCCGTAACGAAATCGCTAAAATTGATGCTGAAATTAGCAATGCCAAAGGCAATCAACTGAATGCGGCTGCGTATTTTAATTTTTTATTGAACAAAGATTTTAGTTCCAACATTGTAATCGAAAAGCTCAATACATCTTTACTAGACTTGAACCTTGAAGATGGGCACCGAGAGGAACTAGATAAGATTCAGGCAGGAATCAATATCAACAAACAGCTTGTAGGGTTGAGCCAATCTTATAAAAAACTAAAAGTTGGGGCTTCATTAGATGTAGGTTCGCAAGGACGTTTTGCACAAATAGCGAGTGCGGATAAAAACTTCTTTAGCCCAAATGCCTTTGTATTAGTTGGTGTTTCGTTCGACTTACCTGTCTATTCATTTGGGAGAAATCAGTTAAAAGTAAAACAGTCGGAAATGGATTTAGCAGCTTTAGATACCCAAGCACAACAGGTAAAAAACCAATTGGCACTCCAGACCGAAATGGCACAAAATTCATTGAGTTCATCTAAAAAAGTATTTGAATCTAAGGCTTCGCAAATATCAACTGCTGAAAGATATTACCGTGATATGCTCCGCAGATACAAAGAAGGCAACCTAAGCTTTATAGAATTGCTAGATGCTCAAACACAAATCACCACAGCACAATTACAACAGTCTATTTCTCTTTATGATGTTTGGCTAAAATGGACTGACCTAGAAAGAGCCAAAGCTAGTTACGAAATCAAATAACCCTACTAAGAAATCATGTTTAACACGATAAAAAGCATTTTCAGAAACGTTACTGAAAAAAATAATATCATCGCCCGCCCCAAAACGGCAAAAGCTGGCAAGAAGTCATTTTATGATTTAACCATCAAAAATCTGACAGGTAAGAAAGACATCAGCTTTGCTGATTTTAAAGGCAAAAAAGTATTGATTATCAACACGGCTTCTAAATGTGGATACACACCACAATATGAAGACTGGCAAAAATTTCATGAAAAATTTGGAGATAAAGTAGTTGTTATCGGTATGCCCGCCAATAATTTTCTAGCACAGGAATCTGGCAGTGCCTCTGAGATTGAAGAATTCTGCCAAGTAAACTATGGCGTTTCATTCACGATTACAGAAAAAGTAAGTGTTTCTGGCAAAGACAAACATCCTATTTATCAGTGGCTTTCAGATGAAAACAAAAATGGCTGGAACAATATAGAACCAAGCTGGAATTTTTGTAAATACTTAATCAACGAAAAAGGAGAATTAACGCATTTTTTTGGTTCAGCCGTTAAGCCCGAAAATCCTTCTTTCAAACAAGCTTTAGCATTCTAAATCAATTTTTAAGAATAAATATTCAAAGGATATGAAAAAAATTATCACTTATTCTATTGGCTTTTCCTTACTGTTTTCGTTACTGGTAAGTTGTGGCAAAAAAGCACCAGAAAAAAAATCTTTGGCAGACGAAGATGTAATCGCCGTAAAATTGGCGGACGTTGTCCAAGGTAATTCAAATGAAGTCATCAAAGCCTCTGGGTTAATAGCTTCGTTGCAAGAGGCTCGTTTATCGTTCAAAACAGGAGGAATCATCGCCAAAATTTATGTAAAGGAAGGTCAGAATGTTTCGAAAGGGCAACTATTAGCCTCGTTAAACCTTACTGAAATCAATGCACAAGTACAACAAGCTTCTGAAAGTGTACAAAAAGCCGAACGTGATTTAAGAAGAGTGACCAACCTTTATAAAGATTCTGTAGCTACCCTTGAACAAGTTCAAAACCTAACTACCGCTTTGAGTGTAGCCAAACAAAACTTTGAAATTGCGAATTACAATCAGGGATTTTCTAAAATCTATGCTACTTCAACAGGTGTCATTGTAAAAAAGCTCATGAATGAAGGCGAATTAGCTGGTCCAGGCACTCCTGTATTTTTTATGAATGCAACCAGTGCTAACGACTGGGTACTGAAAGTGGGTGTTGCTGATAAAGACTGGACACGCCTTCATTTAGGGGATAAAGCTACTATTCAATTAGATGCTTTTGCGGATACTCCATTTACGGCTACTGTCTCTAATCTATCACAAGGAGCAGACCAAAGCTCAGGGTTATATCAGGCAGAATTAAAGTTAAATACGCAAGGTAAAAAAATAGCTACGGGGCTATTCGGTAATGCCATCATTACGCCAAATGCTATCCATCAAAATACCTTTGTGCCCATTGATGCCGTCATTGAAGGTAATGGAAATGATGCTTTTGTGTATACAGTTGAAAACGGAAAAGCACACAAAGTGGCAATTAAAATACTTTCTATCAATAGTGATAAAGTATTTATCCAGCCTCCATCTGTACCTATCACACAAGTAATCACTGGCGGGTCTGCGTATTTAGTAGAAGGAAGCAAGGTTAAAATCATTCAATAAAAAGAGAGTTTCACACTCAAATAAAATTATTATGAAAATCTCTGAATTCTCAGTTAAAAATTACCAATTCACGCTGGTCGTGTTTTTGGGTATTCTTTCAATAGGAATTTACTCCTTATTGAATATGCCTCGTGGAGAAGACCCTGAATTTTCTTCTCCTCAGTTTGGTGTCACGGTTATTTATCCAGGAGCTTCCCCTAAAGATGTTGAACAGTTAGTAGCCGATGTAGTAGAAAAGCGTATTAACGAATTAGATAATATCGAAAGAGTTAGAACCAGTATTTATGATGGTGTAGCTATTTTTCAAGTAGAATATGCTTTTGAATCGGACCCAGAGGAAAAATACCAAGAGATAGTGCGTGAAATGAACGCCGTCAGAAAAGAGTTACCCGCCGACGTGCTAGATGTACGCATAGAGCGGTATCAGCCCGACGGTGTAAATATTTATCAATTTGCCTTAGTGTCTGAAAACCTCCCCTACTCTCAATTAGAAAAGTATGCCGACGATTTGGAAAAAACGTTAGAGAAAAATCGTTCTCTAAAAAATATTAAAAGTTGGGGCTTTCCTCAGCGAAAGATATCGGTAGAGTTGAATCAGGCAAAATTGGCACAAGACAAAATACCTGTAAACAGAGTATTAGGAGCGATTCAGTCTGAAAACGTCAATATTCCGGGTGGTTCACTGAATCTTTCAAACAAAAAATTTAATGTAAAAACCTCTGGAAATTTTAAAGATATTGAGGAAATCAAAAATGTCATTGTTTTTACCAACGGTACTAAAATCGTTTACCTTAAAGACATTGCCGAAGTAAAATATGCCTACGAAGACGAAACGCATAAAACACGTTTAAACGGACACAGAAGTGTATTTGTAACGGCCTGCCAGAAGTTTGGGCAAAACATTATCAAAGTACGTGCACAGACTGACCCGAAAATCGAGGAGTTTAGAAAGACTTTACCTAAATCCGTAGACTTGGTAAAGGTATTCGATCAGGCAGAATCTGTTGATAAACGTTTGATGCGTTTCGCCAAAGATTTCGGCATTGCCATCCTATTGGTATTGATTACCCTTTTGCCTTTGGGTTCTAGGGCTAGTTTAGTAGTAATGATTTCTATTCCGCTTTCATTGGCCATTGGTTTAGCACTTTTATATGCCTTAGGTTTTACCATCAACCAACTTTCTATCGTTGGAATGATTGTAGCATTGGGTATTTTGGTGGATGACTCTATCGTGGTCGTCGAAAATATCGAACGATTTATGCGGATGGGGATTCCTAAAAAACAAGCAGCGATTGATGCCACCAAACAAATTAGCTTGGCCGTAGTAGGTTGTACAGTGTTGTTAATCTTTGCGTTTTTACCTGTAGCTAACTTACCAGAAGCCGCTGGAAAATTTATCCGTAGCTTGCCTATGGCTGTAAGTGTTACGGTATTGGCTTCTATGGTTGTAGCCCTAACTATCGTACCGTTTTTATCAAGTGTTATCTTAAAAAATCATGAAAATGCTGAAGGTAATTTCATTTTAAGAGGCATGAAACGTTTGATTTCCGCTACTTATGGTAAATTGATGGATTGGTGTTTACAACATCCTAAAATCACTTTAGCAGGTGCTTTAGGCATCTTTGTAGGTGTGATGATGATTGCCAAATTCTTTTTAGGCTTCTCGCTTTTCCCTACTTCCGAAAAGCCCATGTTTTTGGTTAACGTAACAACGCCTGTTGGAACCAACCTAAAAGCAACCAACGAAGTAGTGCGTTTTGTAGAAAATGAACTAAAAAAAGAGCCAGAAATTAAAAACATAGCGGCCAATATTGGTAGAGGAAACCCTAGAATTTACTATAATGTAATCGGTGGAGCAGAATCTGAAAATTTTGGACAGCTTTTTGTTCTTTTACAAGATGTTGAAACAAAGGAGAAAAAGCAGATAATAGATAGATTGAGAACTCAGTTGGCTAATTATCCCAATGCTAAAATTGAAGTAAAAGATTTTGAACAAGGCCCACCTTTGGAAGCACCGATTGCTTACAGAGTTTTTGGGAATAATTTAGATAGCTTAAGAATCATAGCGGGGCAAATTGAAAAGATTTTAGCAGCTCAAGAGGGCTCTATTTATACTGACAATCCGCTAAGAGTTCAACCAACTGACCTAAGAGTACATATTAACAAAGAAAAAGCTGGTTTGTTAGGCGTAAACATTTCTGAAATAGACCGCACAGTGCGTTTGGGCATTGCGGGGTTGAATGTAGGTACTTATCGTGAAGAAGGACAAATCGATGACTATAACATCAATGTTTCGATTCCAAGAACAGATACCAAACAGAATTTTGAGGTATTTGACAATCTGTATGTAAATAATGCCTTAGGAACGGCTATTCCTATTAAACAATTGATTGAAGTGAAATTTGAAACTTCGCCCAACCAGATAAAACATTATAATAAAGACCGATATGTAACCATTTCTACCTTCTTGAAGTCTGGTTATAACACTGCTAAAGTGAATCAGGAATTAATTCAGAAATTGAATAAATTCAAATTTCCACAAGGTTTTTATTATACAGTATCGGGCGAAGCAGAAAATGCAGAAAAATCTTTCGGAGGCATAGGGGTAATTATCCTGATAACTGTCTTTGGGATGATTGCTATTCTTATCTTAGAATTTAGGAATTTCAAATCAACGCTTATTGTACTTTCTGTAATTCCTTTAGGAATTGTTGGAGCCATTGCTGGGCTATTAATTGCAGGAGAAAATTTATCGTTTACAGCCGTAATTGGTTTTATAGCCTTAATTGGTATAGAAATTAAAAACTCGCTCTTATTGGTAGATTTCACGAATCAACTCAGAGAAGATGGAATGGAATTAGACGAAGCTATTCACCAAGCAGGTGAAATTCGTTTCGTGCCTATTTTATTAACATCATTCACCGCCATCGGAGGTTTAATTCCATTGGTTATTGAATACTCTGATTTGTACTCGCCTTTGGCAATTGTACTGATTGGTGGTATTACAAGTTCTACACTGTTGGCTCGTTTGGTTACACCAGTTATGTATAAGTTACTTCCACCAAGTGTTAGTAAAAAAACAACACTGGCTGAATAAGCTTTACAAGCCTAAGGTGGAAATACTATTTGAATATCATTGAGCGTTTTAACAGGGAGAATTTTATCTATTAAATTAAAATTTAAAATCAATGAAATTCAGCACGAGCAAACTTATTCAATTTTTATCACGGAATTTTTATATAAATCCGAGATTAATTGCACCACAGAAACGTTTTTATGCAGATTTGGGGATGAACTCGTTAGAGTTCCTTGAATTGATTGTCTATTTAGAAAATACTTATGGAATTGTTTTGCCAGATAATGAGGTGGATAAAATTCAGACGATAAAGCAACTCTCTGAAGTAATGGAAGCAAACCTTGTTCGTGTAGAAGCTTAAGCAGTAAAGCATGGCTTTTGGGAAGAGTTTAATATAAATTTAATCTTGACCAAAATCATTTAATTTTCATCAAAAAAGGGTTTAGCAATTACTTAGTAGCTAAACCCTTTTTTGATGAAAAACATTTATCCAGCTATTTCATTCAACGCTTTTACAAAAGCATCTAACTCTTGGGTAGTAATATATAAATGTGGGGTTACTCTAACACCCATGACATTAGCTTTCTGATTAGCAATTGCCACTGTGAAGATTTTGTATTTATCAAAAAGAAGCTTTGATAATTCAGGAGGGGTTTTCCCTTTTACGCCCACATTGGCAATACCACAACTACGGGCATTTTCTTTAGGAGTATTAAGGATGATGTTTGGATTATCTCGTACTTTATCTGTCCAATATTTTTGAAGAAATCTTAACCGAGCTTCCTTTCGTTGAATACCAATTTTTTGATGAAATTTAATGGCATCCTGAATGGCTAAGTCTGTAGCAACAGGTACGGTTCCTGTATGGTTCAGTTTACGAATATCGTCATCGGCAAACCCCATATCTCCATACAATTGCCAAATTTGTTTGATTTTATCTTTCCTAACATACAGAATCCCTGCCCCTAGCGGATTTCCTAACCATTTATGTAAACTACTACCATAATAGTCGCAACCGCCAAGGTCTGCAATCTTAAAATCTAAATGACCAAAAGCATGAGCACCATCTACCATTACTTCTACCCCATGACGGTGTGCCATTTCTACAATTTTCTTAACAGGTAAAATCTGACCTGTAATATTTATTAAGTGGCAAATCATCAACAAACGAGTTTTGGGCGTAATAGCTTTTTCATACACCTCCACAATTTCTTCGTCTGATGTTGGATGATTGGGTACTGACACCATTTTATTCACCATGCCATATCTGCGGGCTTGTAGCCTGAACATATCCAACATCGCACCATAGTCTTGTTCAGCCATAATGGCTTCATCACCTTCTTTCCAATTGATGCCTGCAATGATAGTATCTAGTGACTCAGTAGTATTCCGTGTAATAATCAGTTCTTCATACGAACAGCCGAGCAAGTCTGCTAATTGTTTTCGGGAAACCAATTTATCATCAAACTGGCGAGTACGCATGTAGTAAGAGGACACCTTGTTTACATCACGTATGTGTTGAATATAACTTTCTAATACTTCGTTGGAAGCTAAAGAATAATAGCCATTTTCAAGATGAATAAAATCATGGGTAAAGTTATAGGCTTGTCGGATGTTTTGCCAAAAGGCTTCGTCTTCGGCTAATTGCTGGGCAGGAATATCAATGGTTTTAGCCAGCAGGCTTTCAATATCCAGCATCGAAATGGCGGAAATACCTGTAAATGTTTTTAGGAATTGACGTTTGGAAAGCATGGGTACAGTTTGGAGAAGAAGTATTAAATAGTTTTGCTTTCCTTGAAATTACAGAATAAATAAGACTTAAAAAATGGAATTTACTAAATTCGGTAAAAAGCATCGTAAATTGCGTCAATATTTGATGTAATCTCACGCTGAATGTCTCAAGAATTTCCACCACTTCCTATACTTTTCCAAGACGAACATTTTGTTGCCATTAACAAACCACATAATTTACTGGTACATCGTTCATCTATTGCTGCCGATGAAAGTGTTTTTGCACTGCAACTATTACGAGACCAATTGAATTGTTGGGTAAGTCCTTGTCATCGTTTAGACCGTAAAACCTCAGGCGTATTATTATTCGCTCTTTCGGCAGAGGCAGATAAAGAGGTAAAAAAACAATTTGAAGCTCATACTATCCAAAAGAAATATTTAGCCTTAGTAAGGGGTTATTTACCAGAAACGGGTATGACTGATAGACCTTTGGAACGTGAGAAAGGGGGATTTCAAGACGCCATTACTCATTTTAGATGTTTGCAACAAGTAGAACTTCAGATTGAAGTAAGTCGCTATCCAACTTCACGATATTCTTTAGCAGAAATTTCACCAGAAACAGGTAGAATGCACCAAATTCGTAGGCATTTTGCTCAATTAAGGCATTATTTGATAGGCGATAAAACCTATGGGGAATGTAAGCATAATAAGATGTTTGAAGAAAAATTCGATTTACATACCATGCTTTTACATGCTCAAGAATTAGTATTTACCCATCCATTTACGCAAGAAAGTATTCGAATCATTGCTCCGATGAACGAAGAATTTACTCGAATACTTGCTGCCATTGGTATGAGTACCGAAGGACTTTAATGCTGATGCATTAAAAGTCCTTCGCTAAACTAGATACCTCCTTGTACTTCTTGAACTGTTGCTCTTAAACCTGTATAATACAAGGTAGTAGTTGCTTCAAAACCAGAATCAGTACCAATAATCAACCAAATATCTCCTTTTGCATCCGTTTTACCCGTAAATACGCCTGATTTTCTGATTAATTTATACTCACTTTTCTCGGTACCATTGGCAATGTTACCATACACTTTCATGTCGTCTCCGCTAGTAGCTTGTTGTATTTTTTTAATATTCATTTTGTAGTGATTTGATGTACTATCTATCACTTTTTTAGGCTCGATTGAGGTAAGGCCTAAACCAAAATAAACACTTTCTCCTGGTGCGCCACCCACACCCATGGCATTTGAAGGAGCATTAGAAGCAAACTCAACTTCAAAATTTATCGAATATTTCTGATTTGCTTTCAAGCCAGAATATTTTCTGGTGATATACATAAACAAATCATCGCTATGATTATTACCCGAAATTCTAAGTGCTTTTTTGGTCGTATCCAATGGCATTGGCAACTTAGCCTGAGCAAATTTTAACTCATAGAAATCTTCAGCACCTACAGGGTAATCTGCAAAATCTCCTTTCCATCCCTCTATTGAAGTATTAAAATTTTCGCCAATAGTGTACGTCGGAATGTAAGGAGTACTATCCATCGAACATGAGAATAGTAGTGAGGCTGCGAATACACTTAAAATGATTTTTTTCATGATTTTTTTAAAGTTTGTTTCCTCAATGACCCCAGTATAGTTGGAATAGTTGGAAAATATTTCTTTATTTTTTTTGAAAAAATAGCTATCTTTATGATAATCAACACAATAAGAAACATTAAATTTAAAACTCTTATTGAACTGTTATGCTTTAATATTCATCGGTTGACAAACACCTTTATCGTAGCAACGTAATACTTTATATGTTCATTCTTTCAAAATAAAGGTATGTTTTACAAAATTTTTCAGCCACATCCAGCTCTGCGAGAGTTTGTAAATAACATCATGGTTTTTCAATTAGACATTCCTCTAAGTGAAAAACCACCAACTATTTCGTTCCCTCCTTTGGCTGAACAATGCCTTTATTTTTATCCTTTTGAAGTACCCGAAAGTGAGTACTTGACAACCAATAAAAAAGTAATTCTTCCACAAAGTATTCTGGTTGGTCCGCAAATCAATAGGATAAAACTAAAAATGCCTCATCGGAATTTTACAATTAAAGTAGGTTTTCAGCCAGGCGGATTATATCGTTTGTTGGGCATACCCATGACCGAAATGATTATGGATGAATCGTTAGAAAGTACATATTTTTTAGATAAAAATATCAAGTTCATAATTGAACAATTACAAGAAACGGCTTCTTTAGAAAAGTCGCTCGAAATTATCCAAAACTTCCTTTTGAGTAAGCTAAAAGTATTAAAACCAAAACTCCCATTAGACGCTGTCTTACCTTTGATAAACAAAAGTGGAGGCTTAGTAAATATCGACACCATCGCCTCGCAAGCTTGTATAAGTAATCGCCAATTAGAGCGTTTGTTTTTACAACGTTTGGGACTTCAACCCAAATTTTTTACAAGAATGATACGTTTTGCGAAGGCTTGGACTATTAAAGAAAAATTTCCTGACACAAAATGGACAACGATTGCTTATGAATGTGGTTATTTTGACCAAATGCATTTGATTCGAGACTTCAAAGCTTTTTGTGGAATCTCTCCTTCTGTTATAGAAGCAGAATTCAAAAACTCTCCATATTATCTAGGAAATCACTTTTATGACGACTGATACGCTCTTCAAAGATGTCGTATTTGTACTATTCTTAGGCGAACTAACAGCCTAATTTTGTAATCATAACGCTAAAAAAATATGATTATGAAATCTTTACTCCTCTCTTTTCTTTTACTCGCTAGCCCCTATTTTGGCTTTGCTCAAGACCATTCTCAAGATAAGATAGCTATCGAAAAGCAAGTTGATGCCGTCATAAATAGCTGGAATAATCACAATTATAATGATATGAAAGATTACGCTACAGAAGATGCTGATTGGGTAAATGTGGTAGGAATGTGGTGGAAAAACAGAAAAGAAGTACAATATGCACATCAAGTTTTTCACAAAGTAATGTTTCAAAACACTCCTTTATCAAAAACGAGCGTTCATACCAGATTCATTACGAATGATGTAGCCATTGTACATTTATATTGGCATATTGGAGCTTATACTACACCCAATGGTAATCACTATAACGAAGCCGAAAACTTAGCTTTGATGGTTTTCGTGAATAAAGCAGGGAAATGGCTTTTAACCTCCACAGAAAATTTAGTAATTAACGAAGCGGCACAACAAAGTAATCCCGTAAATAAAATGCCTAAAGAATAATTCAAAATATTTTTAGGCTTATCGTTCTGAGTATTAATAAATTCACTAATTTTGCAGTCCCGAAAATGAAGCTAATGGTACTTTCGTTGAGGGAATCAAATCATTTAAACGTACCAATTCGATGAATCAAAAAATCAGAATTAAATTGAAGTCATTTGACCACACTTTAGTGGACAAATCGGCTGAGAAAATCGTGAAAGCGGTTAAAGCTACAGGTGCAGTGGTTTCAGGACCAATTCCTTTGCCTACAAAAATTGAAAAATTCACAGTTTTGCGTTCTCCACACGTTAACAAAAAAGCTCGTGAACAATTCCAATTATGTACTTACAAGCGTCTAATTGACATTTTCTCATCTTCTCCAAAAACAGTTGATGCGTTAATGAAATTAGAATTGCCTTCAGGTGTTGATGTTGAAATCAAGGTGTAGTTTTCCTTGCTTTGATACATACAAAAAATCCCTTCTAACATTGTTAAAAGGGATTTTTTAGTTTTGGAGCATGCTTACTTTTTCAAAATAGCTAATTCAGCCTGCACGAAATCCATCAATGAAGCAATATGTTCTTTTGAAAAATCAAATGGAATATTGGCCGCCTCATAAATCTCACGCATTGGTTTGGTATAACCCAATTTCAAGGCATTCAAATATCCTTCCAAGCCTTTTTCTGGATTCTCCTTATAGTTTTTCCATACGCCAATTGCGCCTAACTGTGCAATACCATATTCGATATAATAAAAAGGCAATTCAAAAATATGTAACTGACGGTGCCACATCCACGATTTATAGTTTTCTAAGCCAGACCAATCCGTTACAGAATCAGTAAATTTTTCATAGATATTAACCCAAGCTTTGGTACGTTCTTCAACCGTATGCGTTGGATTTTCATAAATCCAGTGCTGAAATTTATCAACCGTTGCTACCCATGGAAGTGTACTGATGATGTCTTCTAAGTGTTGGATTTTAGCACGCTTTAACTCCTCCTCGTTATCAAAATACACATTCCAGAAATCCATCGAAATCAATTCCATCGACATCGAAGCTAATTCTGCTACCTCTGAAGGGAAATTACGGAAAGTATTCAACATCAAGTCTTTCGTCACGATAGAATGCACCGCATGGCCGCCCTCATGAAGCATCGTAATTACGTCACGCATCAATGATGAGGCATTCATAAAAATGAATGGAAAACCTGTTTCTTCTAATGGATAATTATATCCTCCGGGTGCTTTGCCAACTCTTGATTCTAAATCCAAACGCCCCATACCTTTCATAATGGTCAGGCATTCGCCCAAGAAAGGGTCTAATTGTGTAAAACACTCAATGGTTTTATTCAATAAATCTTCTCCTCCTTTAAAAGGATGTAACGCTGGGCGACCTTTTGCATCAACGGCTTTGTCCCAAGGACGTAATTCGCTAACAGCTAAAGCACTTTTTCTTTCCTTCGCTAAATTGTTCAACATCGGAACAAGGGTTTCAGCTACGGCATCATGGAAATTAAAACAATCGGCAGTTGTGTAATCAAAACGTTTTAGTGCGGCAAAAGAATAATCACGATAATTTTCAAACCCCGCATTCAAGGCAATCTGATGACGCAAAGCCGTCAATTTATTAAAAAGCTCGTCCAGCTTTTCATGATCTTGAAAACGGCGTTCTTGTATTTTTCTATAAACAGATTCTCTTAAAGAACGGTCGGTATTTTCCAAGAAAACTCCTGCTTGTTGCAAAGTTTTGGTTTGTCCGTCCAACTCAACCGTCATCGCTCCTACTATCGCTTGGTATTGGCTAGAAAGGTTCTGGACTTCAGTAAACAGCGTAATATTTTCATTTCTGAAGATTTCGGTCGATTTCTTCATTCCTCTAATCGTAATGTCAAAACCTGTATCAGTCAATTCATCCAGAAATGGACTTTCCAACGTCTTTTTATTCAAAACATCGTCGTATTCAGCCAAATGAGGTTGTATTTCGGTCACAAAATGATCAAAATTTGCTTTGATTTCTTTGTCGCCCGTATCGCAAGTCATTTTGATATAACGCCAAGCAAAGTTTTCAGAAAGGTAGCTTTCTAATTCAGAACGATCAGTGAAAAACTTTCGTAAATCTTCTGCATTATTAATAGTACGCTCTACTAAATTATCAAATAAAGGTTTTACACTCTCCCAAGTGCTTAATTGAAAATCTGCCGTTAAAAATTTACGGATTGGTGGATTAATGTTTATGGATTTTGTCATTTTATTTTAATCAAAGAAGTAGGTAGCTATTGATCAGATTTCAAGCTACTCTTATGTTAAATTTTGTTTATCAAAAGTAATAGAACTTTGTTTCATTGCCCTAATCTTAAGCAAAAATCACTTGAAAAATGTAAATTGCATAAAAATGCCATTTAAACAACTCCTACGTTCGGTAAAAATTCATGTCACTCACCAAAGAACAAGTCCTTAAACAATATTACGGCTACAATGCCTTCAGACCATTACAAGCAGATATTATTGACTGGGTCCTTTATGGCCAAGATGCAATGGTGTTGATGCCGACGGGCGGTGGAAAATCATTATGTTTTCAGATTCCAGCCTTGATGATGCAAGGCTTAACCTTAGTGATTTCACCATTAATTGCTTTAATGCACGACCAAGTGCAAGCTTTAAAGGCTAATGGCATTGCGGCAGAGTATGTGAATTCATCATTAACTACCCAAGAACAAAGCAGTATAGAACGCCAATGTAGAAATGGCGAGCTAAAACTATTATATATTTCTCCTGAGAAACTCTTTACACAAGGATATTTAGAATGGGTAGTTTCGTTAAATATAAGCCTGTTTGCCATTGACGAATCGCATTGTGTTTCTACATGGGGGCATGATTTCAGACCAGAATACACCAAACTGAGTGTATTAAAAAAAGCATTACCGAATGTACCCATGATTGCTTTAACGGCTACTGCCGACAAAGTGACTCGTAAAGACATCTTAGCTCAATTGGGCATTCCCGATGCCAAAGTTTTCATTTCTTCTTTTGATAGACCCAATCTTTCGCTGGCTGTACAAGCAGGGAGAAATCGTGTTAAAATTATTCAAAACTTTATTGCAGAGCATCCTCGGCAATGTGGTATCATTTACTGTCTGAGTAGAAAAAACACTGAATCCGTAGCCGAAGCCTTACAAAAAGTAGGCATTAATGCTAAGTGTTATCATGCAGGAATGCCTGCTAATGAGCGTTCTACCGTGCAAAATCAATTTATTCAAGATGACATTCAAGTAATAGTAGCGACTATAGCATTTGGGATGGGCATTGATAAATCGAATGTGCGTTGGGTAATCCATTATTCGATGCCATCCAATGTAGAAAGTTTTTATCAGGAAATCGGTCGTGCTGGGCGTGATGGATTAAAGTCGGATACCTTGCTTTTCTATTCTTACAATGACTTATTGGTCAGGAAAGATATGATTGCTACTTCGGAATTGCCTGCTGAGATGAAAGAAGTACAAGTAGCCAAAGTAGAGCGGATGAAACAATATGCCGAAGCAGAAATTTGTAGGCGACGCATCCTTTTGAGCTATTTTAACGAAGAGGTTACAACTGATTGTGGCAACTGTGATGTTTGTAAAAATCCACCGATTAGGTTTGATGCTACATTAATAGCCCAAAAAGCCCTTTCGGCCATCGCCCGTACAGGTGAAAACATCGCTATGAGTATGTTGATTGATATTCTGAGAGGGTCGAATAACAGAAGAATTATCGAACATAAATACCATGAAATCAAAACTTTTGGTGCGGGAAAAGAATTAAAAGCGGATGAGTGGGCAGATTATTTACAACAAATGCTGAATTCGGGCGTCATGGATATTGCTTATGATGAAGCCCATGCTTATAAGCTCAATAAGGCGTCTTGGGCTATCTTAAAAGAAGGCAGAAAAGTACAATTGGTACGTTACAGACCCTTTGAAGAAAAACAAGCCGAACGCGAAGCCAATATACCAAAAGAGAAAAGCAAAAAAGAAGTCATTAAAGATGCCTTGTTTGAGCGTTTGAGAGTACTAAGAAAACAAATAGCAGATGATAGAAACATTCCGCCGTTTGTGGTTTTCTCGGATGCTACGCTGTCAGATATGGCGCAGAAAAAGCCCCTTACTCAGTTAGAAATCATGAATGTTTCTGGAGTAGGTGAACAGAAATATCGACAATTTGGCGAGGCTTTCTTACTCGAAATTAGAAATTTTCTGAAAACTGTTCCAAAAGGTAGCCATGCTACAGGCATCGATACCCATCATTACACTTTTCAATTGTATAAAGAAGGTTTTTCGGTAGAAGAAATTGCTGAACAACGAAATTTGAATCCTGTTACTATTTTTTCACATCTTGCCAAATTGTATGAAGACGGAGAAAACATTGATATTTCAGCCTTCATCACCCAAGCTGAATATGAACAAATAATGGGAGCAGCCAAAGTAATGAATGTGAAAAAAGGCGACCCTATAAAACCTTTATTTGAAGCAATGGATGCAAAGTATGAATATCATAAGATAAGAATAGCACTTTTAATTTCAGAAAAGGTAAAATAAAAAGCTATTATCAAGATATTTTTATAAAAAGTAAAACTTTAATGTTATTTTGTATAATTATTGTAACTACACATATTTTTAACAAAAAAAATGCTAAATTTCATAGCCATTTATAAAGCTATGTAAGCCCCTATAACCTCATAAATTCAGTACAAAATAATTAATTTTTAAACTCCGGAATTCCATTTGGCACTTAATTTTAGCATTTAAAAAAACCTCTACGGATTTTAGTTTTAATCTTAAGCTAACCTGTCTTTTCCCAATAAAACACAAGCATATTGAATAAACAGAAACCATATATAAATGTAATTATCTAGTACCATTAACCATTTTTAAATTACTTAAAAGTATGATTTAAAAATTTCAACCTATAGGCTGTATGATAAATAAATATTAAGCTTTTATAAAGTCTAATATTTTGCAATATTTTATGTTTTATATATCCCAACTAGCGGGGTTGAAGGAAAAACCTTTGATTGTGTAAAAATTAATATGGAAGAAATAGAAAAGCTCAAGCGTCAAATAGAGCTAGAAAAACAAGCTCATCAAGAAACTGAGAGTATCTTGGAAAAAAAGGCTTTGGAACTCTACCAGACCACTGAAAAATTACAAATACTTAACCAAAGTCTTGAGCAGCAAGTAAAAACTACTGTTGGTGAATTACAAAAAACAGAGAAAAGGTATCGTCATTTAATAGAGTCTGTTCAGGATATTATTTATAAGGTATCTGTGGATGGCTACTTTACGTATGTTAATCCAGTTGTAAAAGAAAGATTAGGCTTTTCTGAAGATGAAATCATCGGACAACATTTCACGACTTTAGTTTTACCAGCGTATCAAGAACCCCTTATTAATTTCTATACGGAAATGGTTCAGAATAAGGAAGAAACTACTTATAATGAATTTCCTATAAAATCAAAATCTGGCCAAATAGTGTGGATTGGTCAGAACGTAAGACGCATTGAAAACGACGACGAGTCTGTTGAATTAGTAGCCGTTGCACGGGACATTACAGAACGAAAAACAACTGAAGATACCCTGAGAGCTACCCAAGCTCGGTTTGGAAATTTGATTTCAAATCTGCAAAAAGGCGTTTTGGTAGAAGATGAACATCATACAATCATTTTAACCAATCAACTGTTTTGTGACTTGTTTAAAATCAAGAAAGCACCTAAAGACCTTGTGGGAATTAATTGCTTTACACTAGTAGATGATGTAAAAAAACTTTTCAAAAACCCTGAAGAATTTGTTATTAGAGTCGAAGAGATTTTAAATAAAAGAGAAATTGTAATAGACGAACAAATTGAGTTGATAGATGGCCGAATCGTAGAAAGAAACTATATTCCTATCTTTCTTGAAGGCCAATACAAAGGGCACTTATTCAATTATTCCGACGTAACTGATAAATATTTAGCGCATGAGCAACTTCGTAAAAGTGAAGAAAAATATAGAGGTATTTTAGATAATATGGAATTAGGCTTGTTGGAAGTTGATAATAACCATACAATCCTAAGAGCCTACGACCGTTTCTGCGAAATGTTGGGCTATACTAATGAAGAACTTGTTGGGCAAAATGCCAAAGAATTATTTTTACCAGAAGCTGAAACAAATATTGTTGACGAGCGCCAAGAAGAAAGAGAAAAAGGAGAGGCAAGCTCGTATGAATTATCCTTAATTAAAAAAGACGGAACGCCTATCTGGGTATTAATTAGCGGTGCGCCTATCATGGATGAACATGGCGAGGTAGTAGCCTCTATGGGCATTCATTATGATATTACTGAAAGAAAGCTCCTTGAACAAGAATTAGCAAAAGCTAAAATAATTGCTGAGGAAGCCAGACAAGCAGAAAAGCAATTCTTGGCAAATATGAGCCATGAAATTCGCACGCCTCTGAATGCTATTATTGGTATGACCCACTTGATGTTTGATACACGTCCGACAAATGAGCAATTTGAATACTTGGATATATTAAAAACATCAGCTGATTTTTTACACAGTCTTATTTCAGATTTATTGGACATGGCAAAAATAGAAGCAGGAAGAATAGAGATACACAAGCATCCTTTTGAATTGGTCGGATTACTCCGTACTATCCAGAGGGTTTTCCAAATAAAACTTGATAGTAGTCCAGTTGAAATCAATTTATTAACGGATGTAAAAATAAGTGGCAACTATTTAGGCGATGATTTATTGCTGAATCAAATATTGCTGAATATCATAGGCAATGCTGAAAAGTTTACGGAACAAGGAAGCATTGATGTGATGGTAAAACTTCAGAGGGAAGAGCTAGAAACTTGTTGGATTGAATTCAAGATTTCGGATACAGGTATTGGTATTCCTGAAAATAAATTAGATTTAATCTTTCAGAAATTCAAACAAGTAGATTCTGAACAAGGACATAAACATAAAGGGACAGGACTGGGCTTAGCCATTACGAAGCAACTAGTAGAGCTACAAGGCGGAACCATCGAGGTGAAGAGTAAAGAAGGAGAAGGAACTACTTTTATTGTTACTTTACCTTTCCAAAAGGCTAAGACAGAAGTCATCAAAAATAATCATGTCATTAAGGAAGCGAGCAGTAACCTAGCATCGTGCAAGGTACTCGTTGCTGAAGATAATGCCATGAATCAGAAATACATCAGTAGCTTATTGAACAAATGGCATTTTACTTACTCCATCGCTTCTGACGGAAGGAAAGCTGTTGAAAAGGCTAAAAAGGAACAGTTTGATATTATCTTGATGGATATCCAAATGCCAAATATGGATGGATACGAAGCCACAATTAAGATTCGAAATACTCAAAACATCAATCAAAATACTCCTATTATTGCCTTAACGGCTTCAGCAATGCTTGACCAAAAAAATAAAGCATTTGAAGTAGGAATGAATAATTTTGTGACTAAGCCTTTTTCTCCGAATCACTTATTGAGTGTCATTCAGAATTATGTAAGTACAAAATCTGAGTATGCTGTTCTTGTACCCGAAGAGCCGTCTCATAGTACCACCAGCAATGATAACAACGAGGGCATTGTTCTTGATAAGGAACGTTTAGAAGACCTTTACGGAGAGGACAAAGAATATGCAGCGGATATTTTTCAGACATTCCTAGAGGATGTACTACCAGATTTCAATGAATTCACAGATCTGATTCATCACCAAAAATGGGAGGAGTTAAGAAAACTTACGCATAAATTAAAACCAACCTTAGGAATGGTAGGATTAACAGAGTTAGAAAGGTATTTGATTAAGATGGAAAAGAAAATCAAAGAAAATCCAGAATATGAAGGAATCTTGGCACATTGGAATACTTTTCAGATTAAATTAAGCGAAAGTATTCCCGTATTGAAAGCAGAACTAAATAAGCTTCAAGCTACTTTATAAAAACCATCTTAACCTAAAAAGGGCGTTTAATGAAAATTCATTAAACGCCCTTTTTAGGTTACAACGACTATTTATCTATAACTATATTTTGCAATCTTTTGGAAAAGCTCATTAGGGTTGAATGGCTTGGTAACATAGTCATTCATACCAACCAAAAATGCCCTGTCTTGATTATTCAAGGTAGCAGAGGCCGTTAAGGCAATAATTGGTATATCCGTATCTGATTCTCTAATTTTTGCTGTCGCAGAATATCCATCCAACACTGGCATCTGAATATCCATTAATATTAAATCATACTTCCCTTTTTCATATTTATCCAAGGCAAGTTGTCCATTCTCAGCTACATCAATTACAATCTGCCAGCGTTCTAAGAATTTAGTGGCCACTTTGATATTCATCGGATAATCTTCTACCAAAAGCACCCTTACTCCTTTTAAGGTATGCTCGTTCAACAATTCATTGTGTCCTTCACTTGACACTTTTGCTCTTAGTTCTGTACCTATTTCTAGGTCTAATGTAAAATAAAATGTTGAACCTTTACCCTCCGCACTTTCAAGATTAATATCACTGCCGTGTAATTGCAACAAGCTTCTTGTAATCACTAAGCCAAGGCCAGTACCACCAAACTGACGAGTAGTTTCTGAGTTGGCTTGCGTAAATTTATCAAAAATCATTGCTTGCTTTTCAAATGGAATACCTATCCCCGTATCAGTGATAGAAATATCCAGTGTTACATGCGTTGCCGTTCTTCTTTGTTGAGCCAGCTCTACTGTTATACTTCCATTTTTAGTAAACTTAACGGCATTGGAAACTAAGTTTGTGATGATTTGACCTAAACGCAAGGCATCGCCGACTACCACATTCGGCACATCATCATCAATCATTAATTTTATTTTATTTCCTTTTTCCTCAGCCTTAATCTGATTAGCTTTTTTGATGTTTGATATCAATTGTTTAATATCAAACGGAACATTCTCAAGCTCAACTTTACCCGCTTCAATCTTACTGAAATCTAAGATATCGTTGATAAGTACGTGTAAATTATTCGTCGAGAATTGAAGTATTTTTAAATTTTCAGCCAACGATTCTGATACTTCTTCTTGTTGCATCAAATAAGTAAGCCCTACGATAGCATTCAGAGGAGTACGAATTTCGTGACTCATCATTGAAAGAAATTCTGATTTTGCCTGAGTGGCAGCCTCAGCTTCTTCTTTCGAGCGTATGAGATCAAATTCAAGTTGTTTACGATTATCAATTTGAATTTTTAAGAAATCCATCAATTCCAGTAGATTATCAGGATCTAAAGATTTTACCTCTGAGCTTTCATTTACTTCTAACGAATAAATAGCTTCAATCAACTTTTCAACAGAAAGGCGTCTTTGTTTTATTTCTTCCTTCAGTTTAGTATTGATTTCAGCATAGTCTCTATCATTCAACAAAGAAGAATGTTCAAATAATTCTTTGTCTCTATCAAAACTAAGGTATGAGTCATTAACAGCCTTTATAAAAGCCTGGAAGTTTTCGTTTTCCAAACATTCTTCTGATAAATGCTTTTTTATTTGCTTGGCAAGTAAGCGATGAAATGTTGTATTATTCATTATAATCAATTTTCAGAAAGTGTGGTTATCGTCATGGTTTGATTATGCAATCCACAACGCGCATTCGGATTTAGGGGTGAAATCTCTCCGTATGAATAAAAACCAGTAATAATAGTATCATCACCCATTATTTCACGAGCCGCCTCAACCTCTTCTTCAGTTCTTTGTCCAAGTACTAATTTCCTTCCTACACAGCTCACTAAAATGGCTAATTCTGGTGAATCTTCAAAAGGTTGAATAGAATCTTGGGCAGCTTTGGCTGAAGCATCAATTAAACGGTCAAAATTAGCCTTCATAAAACGCACCAAAGAGCCTTTTGGTAATTCGCCAGCAAAAGTCATACTCTTCTTTTCTTCATCAATCGAGAGAATTGTTCTTACTACTGGTTCTGAATCTTCGGTTTCACGCATAGCTAAAGGGAAAAGCAAAGCTGCTCCTGGAAGTCCCTCTGCATATTTTCCAAGGTATTCTTTATATAAATCTAGCGCAGCTATGTCTCCAATTTTGTATAATGTATTGTATTCAGACTCCGTTACTCTGCGTTCAGGGCCAAAGCCATCCCAGCCACCCATGGTTCCATGACCTAATCTGAGATTTTCTCCATAAAGCCCTACAGCAACGATTTTCCCTTCTTCGGGGCCATTGTTGAGACCAACCAATGTTTTTTCAAACCTTGCTCCATCGCCTGCTAAACCACCAGAAACCAAAATATTTTCATTGATTTTGTGGTTCAAACTAGCAATTAATTCGCTTCCATTTACTTTAGCACCATCTGAAATAATAAAAATGGCTTTTAGGTCTTCTCCTTCTAAACCAGAAGCTATTTTTTCACCTGCACTTCCACTTTCATAATGGCTTTGAATATCTATAGCAATACTTTTAACAAGTGTTTTTTCGAATTGTATAGCAGTTACGATAATTGAACCATCGTGAACGGAATCTTTATAGATTTCTCCAGAGGTAGAATTAATTACGATATCTGCATTAGGGTATAAATCTTTAAGATATTGATAGGGCTTAACTGTTTCGAGACAAATTCGTTCGCCAAAGGCTAGAACCAAATTTGCATTTGAGGCAACAAAATCATTGCCTTCAGAGATACTTTTCCACTGATTGTTTTTGAATACGCTTTGTTGGATTTTCATAGTAAATTAAGGTTAGGTTTTAATCGATATTATTCATTATTATTCATTGAAATATTTTCTCTAAACCAATTATCAAATTACGATAGATAAACAACCACTGGCCTATCTCAAATCTCTGATTGATAGATAAAAAGAGAAGAAACTCTTCTCTAAATTACATAAAAATTTGTCCTTAAACCCAAAGATACTACTATTCTTAAAAAAAAGATATTATGCGTATTTCATATTCAAATAAAATTTTGTAGATGATATCCTTCACTAATCAACAAATGTTACCCTAAATAATAAGCATTTTAGATAGATTATTTTTTGACCTTAATAAAAGATACATTTATCAAAAATATTCAACGTTTATTTTAATTGTATCCTTGCATAAACCAATTTTGGGCATAAAAAAAGAGCATCAAGTTTTAAACCAGATGCTCATCTTTTTTATAAAAAAATTCTTAGCTTTTCAACGAATTGCCATACCCTACTATTAATACAGAAATGATAATTGTTAGGATACCCACCAGAATCGTAGATAATGTTTTTTTAGAAACACCTTTCCATTCCTTTAGTACCAAGCCCCAAGAATTGGCTACTAAAATGATAAATGCCATGTGAAGTATCCAAGAGCTAGGGCCATTACCTAACTTACTTTCGCCCATACCATAGAAAAAGAATTGTAAAAACCACGTAGTACCTGCCACTGCACAGAAGACATAGTTTTTCAATAAAGGAGTCTGAGCATTGGTATAGTCACCAAAAGATTTATTTTTAAAATTTAAGTAAACACACCAGATTAGGTTGGTGGTTAGTCCCCCCCAAAGAATCACTACATAAACCACATTGTTACGATACAAAAACTCGCCTTGGCCAGGGTTGTTTGTTACCCAAATTTCATTAGCAATGTTAGACATCGCCGAACCTGCTTCAATACCAAAACTAAAACAAGCACTCAATAAACCTGAGATGATTGAAAAAGTAAGCCCTTTTACAATATCAAATTCTTGGTTGTCAGCATTTACTTGTCCTGCTAAATCCTTATCTTTTCTGCTACCAGCCTTACCACAAATCACAATCCCAAGAACACAAACTGCTAAGCCAAGTAATACCATTTGTCCCCAGTTAGTAGAAATCAAATCGTAGATAGTATCTTTTCCAGCGGTTTTATTAAAGTAGTAATAGATAGAAGGAATAATTGACCCAAACACAGAGCAAAGACCTAGAATAATTGAACTACCTAATGATATACCCAAATATCTTACACCTAGGCCATAGGTTAATCCACCAATTCCCCACAAAACGCCCATCGTGTATGTCCAGAATAAAACACTGCCTTCGCTACTAGCGATAATTGAAGAAAAATCTGGAATGGTAAGGTAGGCTGCTAAAGGAGGTACTACTAACCAAGAGAACACCCCTCCTACTATCCAGTAACTCTCCCATGACCACCCTTTAACTTTTTTATAAGGAATATAAAAACTCCCAGATGCAAAACCACCAATAAAGTGAAAAATAACGCCCAAAATTGCTCCCATAATCAATTATTTTTGAATTTAACTAGGTAAACACTCCATCAAAAAGGCCATTGTGTTTACAGTTTTATAAGAAAAAAGTATTTTTAATTATTCAGTGGATATCAAGAATTACTACAAATCATATTAGGAGAACATTTTTAAAATCATCGAAGAAATTGAGTGTCAATTTTTGAGTAATTTTTATAATTCTAGTTCTTTGAAATAATAGTTTGTAAATTTGGTTCTTGGAATCGTATAAAATTTTACAAGGATAAACCAAAAACAAAAGGGAACTATCATGCACTTCCCTGCTCAGAAGATTAAATTCAAAGAATGTATAGCCCAAATTAATTTTCAGCCCTAAACCTCATTCTAAACGAAATGGTAGGGAACTGATTTTTCTAAGAATATGTACCAGCTCAAACTCAATCCAAGCGATAAAACACCAAAGTACAAGCAGATTATTCAATCGGTTATTTCGGATATTGAACGCAATGTATTGAAGAAAAACGAACAGCTCCCTTCTATTAGTGAACTTAGTGAGGAATATTACTTAGCACGCGACACCGTAGAAAAAGCCTATCGTGAATTAAAGGAAAGAGGATTTATTACTTCTGTACAAGGCAAAGGGTATTATGTAAATAGCGGAGAAAGCAGAAAAATGCGTATTCTTTTGATATTCAATAAATTAAGCTCGTACAAAAAAATAATATACTATGCTTTCTTGAAAGTATTGGGTGATAAAGCATCTGTTGATTTACAAATTCATCATTATAATGCTCGTCTTTTTGATGAAATCATCGATAAGAACCTTGGCAAGTATAATTATTACGTAGTGATGCCTCATTTTTTCCCAGATTCGGAAAAGGCTATTGCCATGAAGGCTTTGGAAAAAATCCCTTCTGATGAATTAGTACTCCTTGATAAAGATTTGCCTGAATACAAACACGAGTGCTTGACAGTCTATCAGGATTTTGAGCGAGATGTAGCAGAAGCACTAGAAAGCGCCAATGATTTGTTTGCTAAATATCACCGAGTAGTATTGGTTTTCCCTAGCGATGGCAACTATCCTGTAGATATTGTACGAGGTGTTCGTTATTTTTGTGTGAATGCACACAAAGAATTTATCATCAGAGAGAATGCCGATGAAACATTTTTGATACCCCAAACTGCCTATGTGGTGGTGGAAGAACATGATTTAGCAGAATTGGTCAAAAAAGTACGACAGTCGAGCTATACCCTTGGCACTGAAATCGGGGTGGTTTCTTTTAACGAAACTACTTTGAAAGAACTTTTAGGAATTACGGTGGTCACCACAGATTTTGAAACAATGGGTAGAACTGCGGCAGCATTGCTGTTGGACAATAAAAAAATAAAAATCAAGAATCCATTTTATATGATTCGGAGAGAAACGCTTTAGGTAGCTATCAGCTTTGAACAGTGAGCTATGAGCTTTTATCTGTCGCTGTTTAAAAAGCTGATAGCTCATTACTCAAAGCTGATATGTTCTTTACAGATGAGTAATAACCATTCCTCCTTGAGCCCCTCCCCTATAAAAATAATAAGCTAAAGGCTCATAGCTCAAAGCTGATAGCTACAAAAATATGAAAGAACAGATTGTCGATTATATAAAAAACTTTTTAGACCAAAGAATACAAACCTCCTACGATGCCATGCAGGCAGCTCAGGCTTCTGCCAATGAAGAATCTAAATCGTCAGCTGGGGATAAATACGAAACCTCACGAGCAATGGGGCAACTCGATAGAGATATGCATGGCTTGATGCACGAACAAGCCAAAAGAGAAAAAGCCATTGTAGAAAGAATTGACATGAGCCTTACCTTTAAAAAAGGAGCGGTTGGGGCTTATCTTAAAACGTCTAGCGGAAATTATTTCCTAGCTGTTAGCGTGGGCATCTGTAAGATTGGTAACGACAGTATTATGATAATTTCACCACAATCCCCCATTGGAGCTTTACTGATGGGTAAAGGCAAAGGAGAAACGTTTAATTTTAGAGGTAAAGAGGCTACGATTGAGGAGATTTTTTAAATGAAGTATCCCCAAAGGCTAGCCTGAATTGCGATGGCGTTTGGGCTTTTAAATCTTTAAACTGTTTATTAAAGTTTGATAAAGTATTGAAACCGCTTTCATAACATACTTGTGTTACGCTCAATTTATCTTCCATCAACAATTTGCAGGCATAGCCTACACGAAGTTCGCTCACAAAATCAGAAAAAGTTTTATTCGTCCTTGCCTTAAAATAACGGCAGAAAGCAGCAGGTGCCATGCCCGCTAAAGACGACACTTCTGTTAAGTTAATAGAAGCTCGATAGTTATTCAGTACATATTCGTGTACTTTATGCATTCGTTCTGTTTCTGAAGTTTTGTAAGGGTTGGTATACCCAACACTACTGATAAATTCATATTCACTAGCGTTCGCTAATAGATTCAGCATTTCTAATAATTTCAACACCCGTTCAAAGCCCTGCAAGGGCAATAGCTCTTTCATGAAAGTAAGCATCTTATCATGCAAGCCTCCGGTGATTTCTAACCCGCGACTAGCATTTAAAAAGAAGTGCTTCAGCTTAGTCATTTCATATTTCTCAAAAAAATCTTTCCCAAGAAAATCTTCTGTAAAATATACCACGATACCATGTGTTTTTAACGCATGATTTCCCTGAAAATATATTTCGTCACTCCGCCAAAGATGGGGCAAGTCAGGCCCTACAAACACCATATCTCCTGCTTCAAAGTGTTTGATATTATCCCCAATAAACCGTGTTCCCGTACCCTCCAATACTACAAATAACTGATAATGCGGATGGAAATGCCAGTTTGGGTCAAAGTATGGTTCCTTCAATTCTTTGATAGTAAAAGAATGATTGGGCGATTCTATGCTTTTGTTTAATGGACTTTTCAAAACCTATTTTTTTACTATAATTATGAATGTTAATAACAAAAATATCAAAATACAGTCAAAACTAATCAAAACAGCGGAGTTTTTTATGACTTTTTTTAGATTATTTTGTATTGTTAAAAAATCTTATCTGTTTAATAAACTTTAAACTAGCAAAGCTTTTAAGTTTTTTGCTTAACCTTTGAAAATCAGGGACTTTATTTTAAACATAGGCTCGCAGTAAAGATATGGTTTCTGATAAGTCACCTTAAATTAATTATGAAAAAATACGGAATGAATCTGCTTTTATGGGGTACAACCATTGACGAAAGTCTTTTCCCTGTTCTTGAACAAATAAAAGCAATTGGTTTTACAGGGGTAGAAGTACCAATTTTTGATGTTGACCCTGAGCATTGGCAAGCATGGCGTACAAAATTGGACGAGTTAGGCTTAGATAGAATCGCGGTGACAATATGTGGTCCAGACTTCAATCAAATTAGCCCTGACCCTGTCATGAGAGCCGCTACTTTAGCAAGAAACAAAAAGGCTATCGACTGTGCGGTAGTATTGGGAGCAGAGTTATTAACGGGACCATATCATTCAGCACTAAGTCATTTTACAGGCAAACCTGCTACAGAGGAAGAATGGAATTGGGCCGTAGAAAACCTAAGAGAGCTAGCAGATTATGCACAAACAAAGGGAGTTGTACTAGGCTTAGAATACCTCAATCGTTTTGAAAGCTACTTGGTTTCTTGTGCTGATGAACTTTTACAATTAGTAGAAGACATCAATCATCCATATTGCAAAATAATGTTTGATACTTTCCATGCCAATATTGAAGAGAAAAGCTTGGGAGATGCTATCAGAAAACTAAGCAAGCATTTAGTACATGTACAGTTATCCGAGAACGACAGAAGCACGGTAGGAAAAGGTAATGTAAACTGGAAAGACGTTTTTACCGCTTTAGAAGAAATACAATACAACGCTTATTTATCAGTAGAAGCCTTTAGTTCAAAACTTGCAGTAGCTAACATTTGGCGAAAGATGTTTGAAAACGAAGAAACACTGATGAAAGAAAGCTTGGAGTTTATTCAAGCAATGAGCTATAAGCCTTGAGCTATGAGCAATTGTCATTTGCCTAAACAAAAAAAGCTCAAGGCTCACAGCTAGTTGCTCACAACTTTTTTAATAGACTAACAATTAAAATCATGAAACTAAACATTGCCATTGTCGGCTTGGGATTTGGAGCTGAATTTATTCCCATCTATCAACGTCATCCACACACTAATATGTATGCTATTTGTCAGCGTACAGAAGAGAAATTAAATGCCATCGGTGATGCTTTCAATATCGAAAAGCGTTATACAAGCTTTGATGATTTATTGGCAGACCCTGCTGTTGATGTTGTTCATATCAATTCACCTATCCATAACCATGCGGAACAAAGCTTAAAAGCGTTGAATGCAGGCAAACACGTAGCTTGTACTGTTCCTATGGCTACTTCTGTAGAAGAATGTAAAGCCATTGTGGAAGCAACCAGAAGAACTGGCAAAAAATACATGATGATGGAAACGGTAGTGTACAGCCGTGAATTTTTATATGTAAAAGAACTATATGAAAAAGGTGAACTAGGCAAGGTTCAATTCTTGAAGGCTTCGCACCAACAAGATATGGACGGTTGGCCAGGTTATTGGCCAGGCTTACCACCAATGCACTATGCTACGCACTGTGTGGGTCCTGTAGCTGGTTTATTAAAACTACAAGCAGAGTACGTTTCATGTTTTGGTTCTGGAACTATTCGTGAGGAATTGCACCAACATTATAATTCTCCTTTTGCTATCGAATCAGCGCATATCAAATTCAAAGATTCAGATTTGAGTGCATTAGTATATCGTTCGTTATTTGATGTAGCTCGCCAATATCGCGAGAGTTTCGAAGTATACGGTTCTAAAAAATCTTTTGAATGGTCATTGATTGAACACGAAGAACACGTAGTGCATACTGCTAAGAAACCCGAGCCAGAAATACCAGAGAAAGTAACGGTGCCAGATTATGCTCATTATTTACCAGAAGAAATTCAAGTATTTACGACAGGTGGCGTATATGATACTGACGAAAACCAACACCTTTCATTCTTACAAGGTTCAGGACATGGTGGTTCGCACCCGCACCTTGTACATGAATTTGTTTCGGCAATTGTTGAAGACCGTGACCCATTCCCAAATGCTGAACAATCTGCTAACTGGACATCAGTAGGTATTTTATCACACGAATCAGCTTTAAAAGGAGGCGAAATTATTTATATTCCTGATTTTTGAGTTTTTTAATCAATTGGATTTGAGATTTTGAATGCCGACTCCGTGGTCTGTGGCACACAGAACATTTACATTCGCATCAATTGTGTTCTGTGTGCCACAGACCACGGTAGTCAGTAAAAATTAACAAGAATGAAAAGTACTATTGTCAGCTTTTTGTATCATAAAAATACTCACAATAGCCAAATATCCAATTTTATTTAAATAATCCATGAATTTATTCAATTATCAAAAATGAAAAAATCACTGTTTTGTCTTTGCTTGTTACTGACTTGCCTAATAGGTTTCTCTCAGAAAAAAGCGAAAAAAAATAAACAATCAGCTGAACAAACTACGGTGAAAGCCCGTCGTTTGGAAGTGTTATTCCTCGGTGATAATGGCCATCATAAACCGATAGACCGCGTACCAACGTTGATGGAGGCTCTAGGGAATAAAGGTATCAACATTACTTATACTGATAAATTAGAAGACATCAATACGACTAATTTGAATAAGTTTGATGCCTTGCTGATTTATGCCAACTGGGATAATATCACTCCTGATGCTGAGAAAGCACTCTTAGCCTATGTGGCTTCTGGAAAAGGAATTTTGCCAATACACTGTGCGTCTTTCTGTTTTAGAAATTCGCCTGAGTATGTTAAGATGGTAGGTGGACAGTTCTGGCGCCACACGATGGATACTATCCGAGCGAATATTGTTCAACCTAATAGTCCAATTTTAAAAGATATTTCAGGTATCAAAGCCTTCGATGAAACGTATTTGCATAGCCAATTACAGCCTGACAACAATGTTTTGATGACGCGTGACATCAAAGCTGACCAAACAAAAGACCGTCCAGATGCTAAAACTGAACCTTACACTTGGACTCGCCAATACGGAAAAGGAAAAGTATTTTATACAGCCTACGGACATGACGAACGTACATGGACTAATCCTGATTTCTTAAAACTATTAGAAAACGGAATTATTTGGGCTGTTGATGAACAAGCACAGGCTGCTCATGCTGCCCTTCACCCTGAAGCTTTTTCATATAGCCCAGCAAAGTTACCTAACTACGAAAAACGCCCTGACCCACAATTGCTACAAGCAGCTCTTTCTCCAGAAGAATCTGTTAAGCATATACAAGTACCCGTTGATTTTAATTTAGAAGTTTTTGCCCACGAGCCTAATGTAATGCACCCAATTGCTATGTCTTGGGATGAGCGTGGGCGTTTGTATGTACTAATCACCAAAGATTACCCTAACGAACGCAAAGACACTGGGGGTAGTGACTATATCTTAATTTGTGAAGACACCGACAAAGATGGTAAAGCTGATAAATTCACTCGTTTTGCAGAAGGTCTAAGTATTCCTACAGGTTTAGTCTTTGCCAATGGTGGCGTTATTGTAGCTCAAGCACCACACATGCTATTTTTGAAAGATACCGATGGTGACGACAAAGCCGATGAAAAGAAAATTTTGTTCTCTGGTTTTGGCACTTCTGATACGCATGCAGGGCCATCAAACTTGCATTATGGTTTTGATAACTGGATTTGGGGTTGCGTAGGATATGCAGGGTTTCAAGGGAAATTTGCCGAAAAAGATTCCGTTAAATTCGCTCAAGGATTCTTTAGATTCAAAGCCGACGGTTCTGATTTTGAACATATCACTAGCACTTCAAATAATACTTGGGGGTTTGCTTTCAATGAAACTGGCGATGTTTTTGGTTCTACTGCCAACAATTCACATGGCTGGTATATGGCTATTCCGCATAGAAATATTTTAGCACCTTTATCAAACAATGGTAGCCGAAGCACGGATACGCATAAAGATATGAAAACCATTACACCAAGAATTCGTCAGGTAGATGTTTTTGGTGGATATACTGCGGCGGCTGGTCATAACTTTTATACGGCTAGAGCTTTCCCGAAAAACTACTGGAACAAAACGGCTTTTGTTTGTGAACCTACTGGACACGTAGTGCACCAGAATGTAATGACAAAGAATGGTACAGATTACAGTGATGTAGAAGGTTTTAACCTTTTGGCAGGTGCCGATGAATGGGTATCGCCAGTATTTGCGGAGGTAGGACCAGACGGTGCCGTTTGGATTGCTGATTGGTATTCTTTCATCATCCAACATAACCCAAAACCAAATGGTTTTGAAATGGGTAAAGGAAATGCTTATGAAACTGATTTGAGAAATTATACGCACGGTAGAATTTACCGTGTAAGTTATAAAGAAGCTCCTAACTATACTCCTTTGAGTTTATCGAAAGACCGTCCACAAGAATTGTTAGTGGCACTCAAGAACACGAATATGTTCTGGAGAATGAATGCTCAGCGTATGTTAGTTGAACGTGGACAAAAAGACATTGTGCCAGCGTTGATTGAAATCACAAAAGACCAATCTTTAGACGAAGCAGGCATTAATCCTAGTGTAATTCATGCTTTGCGTACGTTAGAAGGATTAGGCGTAATAAACGACCCAGCAGTACAACAAGCGTTGGTTGCTAGTTTATCACATCCATGTTCAGGTGTTCGTAAAACTGCTGTACAAATTTTACCACGCAATGAGGCTTCTGTGAAAATATTGTTGAACAATAACCTCTTGAATGACAAAGAACCTTTAGTGGTATTAAATACATTGTTGGCTTTATCAGAAATGCCTTTGACAGCAGAATCTGAGAAAGTTTTGTTAGCTAGATTAGAGCAATCAACTGAGGTAAACGACCGTTGGTTACCTGATGCCTTTGCGTCTGTATTGACTAGTCACAATCAAGTTTTGCTTAAAAAATATTTGCAGACTCTTTCAAAAAGTGCATCTACGACAAAAGCAAAAACAGATGCTATGCCTGCTCATCACGACCATGCGGCCATGATGCAAAATGAGAAAGCTTCTGCTACTAAGTCTACTAGCAACAAGCCTGACTTAGTAATTGGTAAAATCAACTTTATGCCTGCTAATCCTGCATTAGGTGAAAATACTTTATTCAACATCGAAGTGAAAAACCAAGGTGGTGTAGCTTTAGCTCAAGGAGAAGTTATTAATCTTAATATCAGAATTGAAGGAGTAGGTAGAAAATTCGACTTGGTAAGCCATACATTTAATGCAGGTATTCCAGCAGGCGAAAGCGTAAACATCGATAAATATAATAACGGTGCATGGACTGGCAATTTAGGGCTAACATCTGACATGGCAGGCACTTATACTATCTCTGTAGAAGTAGACAAAACAAATATCATTGCTGAAGATAACGAGAAGAATAATGCTTATAGCCAAAAATTGACTTTCAATGCTCCGAAGAGTATGTCGAACTACGCTATCGAAAAAGCAGTGAAAAACTATGCTAACGTTTCCTCTCCTGATTCTGTGGTGGCTTTATTGAAACTAAGCCAAAAATTAGATGAAACAAGTGCTGCTTCATTGATTAAAGGAGTGGCTGATGGCTGGAACTATCGAAAAAAATCACAGGTAAAAGATAGCGATAAGGCTTTCTTGGCAAGTTTAAGCAAAACACTTTCTCCTGACAACAAAGCTAAATTAGCACGCTTATTCCAAGTGTGGGAAGTAAAAGAAGAAGTGGTAGATGCCAACAAGGTGGTGATTGTGATAAAGTCTGTGAAGGAAGAAATGAAGTTTGATAAAAAGGAATTCACGGTAAAGGCAGGCACGAAGGTTGAATTGGTTTTTGAAAACCCTGATGCCATGCAACATAACTTGGTCATTGGTAAACCAAAATCGTTAGAAATCATTGGAAAGGCAGCGAATAAAATGATTACACAAAAGGATGCTTTAGATAAAAACTATGTACCTAACATTCCTCAAATCATTGCTTCAACGCCTTTGGTTAACCCAGAAGAATCATATCGTCTGACATTCACAGTACCAGAACAAATAGGAGATTATCCATTTGTATGTACTTTCCCAGGGCACTGGAGCATCATGAACGGCATAATGAAAGTAGTAAAATAATTTTTTTGATTGAAAATAATTAGTGAAACCTCCACATGTATTTTGTGGAGGTTTTTTGTTGTATCACCGCACCGTAGCACGACTTTCCAAGTCGTGACGCTTCTTGTTATATATTACAAATGCTACGAGTTGGAAACTCGTGCTACAGACTTATTATTCAAACTTAGCAAATGAATAACCCTTAGCTTTCAACACCTGAATCAGTTCATCTAGCATATCATAAAACTTATCTTTCCTTTCTGGCGAAACGCCTATGTGGGTCAATAAGATAAATCCATTCAAGCCTTTAGCTTCACTTGCTTCATATTCTAATATCCGTTGAAATATTTGCTCTGAAGACTTATAATTAGGCATTTCTGGCGTAGTATAATCAGCATTAGAAGAAGTCCCAGCAGTATAATTAACAAGGGTAAGTCCAGCTTGTTTTGTCCAATCGACAATAGTTTGATTATACCATTCGTAAGGAGGCATAAAATACTGAGCCTGTTTAGCTTGTACACCAAACTTCGCTAAGGCATCATAATTTTGTTGAAGGTCGGTCGTAAATTGCTCTTTATTGATTAAAAGAGAATCGCGGTTTGTCCAAGGTGCATACAACAAATGTTTGTCGGAATGACAACCTACATAATTTTTTTGTGCAATCAATTTCTCAATAGTAGTCTTGAAAGCAGGATTTCTATAAAAATCTCCTGTAAAGAAAAAATTAGCCTTAATATGGTGTTTATCCAATACTTTAGCAATAATCTCACCTCCATCATTAAACTCATGTCCTGTAAAAGCTAGGTAGATTTTCTTCTCATCAGTATTCATTCTAATAATTCCACCTGATTCTTTCTCTGTTTTACTGTTGGTTTGACTCAACCCTTCTTTCTCATAATGCGATAGTAAAAACGACAAGCTAGCAGTACCATCCATCGTTGGTTCGTCAGTAGAATAATCACCATAATCATCATGATAAACTACTAAGTCAGATTGAAACTGCGCATATTCATCTGGTTGATAAAGTGTTATTCCTATCAGCTTATTCCAAATAGAACCATACACAGGGCCATCTACCAAACCGCCATCTATTTTATAATTATATAGATGCGTAAAAGCTGAATGAGGGTCTTGCGGTGATATTCCAGCACTCGGGTAACCACATATCATACTGGTTCCCCAAGGATTACAGCCCAATAGCCAATCTCGCATGGCGGCTTCCATTTCCATATATTTTGTACTCTTTGTAAGTTTTCGGTACAATACCAATTGTGTGATAAGTCCACTTACATAATTGTTTGAACACCAAACAAAGGGAACACCATTCAGAAAAGGAGTATTTTTTCCTCTTTGAAAAACCTTCTCTATCCCACTTTCTAAATATAGTTTAAACTCTTTTGAATAAGTTTTTTGAGTGGTATTTTTGGCTAAGAAGTAATGCCCTAAATTCACAAAGGGATACCACTGATAATGCCTAGCTGTATCCGCACCCATCCAAGGCGTAGTAGGTTCTTGTCGGCCAAATGATGCAGCTTCATCTACAATTTTCCGTTCAGTTAGTACATTAGACAATTGTGTCGCCGCTAATTCCATATCATCCACCCAATTGTCTTCTTCATAAAAATAAGGTGCTCCTCCAGGGGCTGTTTGACTAACCCCTGGGAATTCTTTCCCGAACTGGTAGGCATCTATGGCTTTTTCTTTTAATTGTTTAGCAAATGCTGGATAATACGACTGGAATAATTGATGACCAAGTGCGAAGGCGGAGGCAAACTTACCTACTGTAGAAGATACCCCTGTGGTTCTGTTTTTGTATTTAAACCCTTGTGGCTTACCTGTAATAAAATATACAGGTCTGGCCAAGCCTTGGTTGGTGGCATATTTTGTTAAGTCTTTATTAGGCAATCGCAGACCTCTGTGGTCGCGGTCATCAGCTAGTTGATTATAAAACTCATGTTTGGCGGGATTCATTTTCACCAACCAATCTAATCCCCATTTAGCTTCATCCAATATATCAGGAATGCCATTTTTACCAAGATTTCCCCAAGCATCATGCTTGTCGGTATATACCTCAGGGTTTTCTTGGTAAGCAAACATCATTTGAAAAATAGCATTAGCGGAGGTAGTAACGTATTGAAGGTAATCAGAAGCATCGTGCCAGCCTCCCGATACATCCAGATGCGTAGAATCTTTTTGTTTATCAGGATGATATACGATAAAGCCATCAGCTTTATGGCAAGAGTCTTTCAAGAAAGGATTATATCCACTTCTTTGCTGACGCATATATTTCAGCACAAAATCCGCCGAACCTTCATATACATCAGCATTGATTCGAAATATTGGAGATTTGGTTTGTCCTACTTGAAGATAATAAGTGCCTTGTTGGGTAAATTTTGAAAAGTTAAGTCTAGCAGCGGATTGAAAAGAAGCGTATTTGCCAAATTGTTGTATTTGGCTCGACTGAAAAACTACCTTCTTCGTCAGTACATCAATTAGTGAAAAGCTTGTTACTTTCTCTTCGTTTTTACTTACCCAAACACCCACTTTTTGTGATTGTGGTAAATACCCTACTTGATTAATTCTTATCCAAGCATTTTGAGTAGTTTGACCAATCGTAGTATAACATAAAAAGAAAGTTAAAATGATAAAGTATAGTTTTTTCATGAAGCTTTTTATCTTAAAATTAGCGTATTAATTTCTCAGATTCAAGCTTAAGTAGCGATTAGTAAATTGTGTGATTGGTGATAGTCCTGAATTAAAAAAAATGTTTCATTCTTTTTAATAAATAAATTCTTTTTGACTTTTCAGTAAACATGAGTCATCCCGAATTTTCTCTTGGAAAAGCAAGTTTTAAAAGATTTTAATGTTTTTTG
>NZ_JBWKYN010000028.1:0-41768 GCF_059423785.1 Arcicella sp. GW458-12-2-14-TSB2
CCCTTCAAATAGCCTTTAAAGCCAAATTAATCGCTTGTTTTCTCCTATTTATTTTGAAAAACATTACCGTATAATAAAAATACGCTTGTCGTTGTCAGTTTTATTTCAAAAAATTATTAATTTTAATTAACTGAGAGATAGGCAGATGAATGCTATTATTGAACTCAAAGCTGATTGCTCTAAGCTACCTTATTGTTAATTTCTTACTTTTTCAAAATTCAAAAAAATGGCTACAACATCAGAAACAGGACACTACGCTATTCGATTTGTTACGAAGGTCAAATCGAATGAATGATAAAAACATTCTCTGAACGTTTTAAGGTCTTCTTTTTTGATTAAAATCTAATTTTATCAAACCTTCTATTTACCTCTCAGCGCAAGTAGAAGAGCAGTAATAAAAAACGCTTGATAAGAATATCCTACCAAGCGTGTTATTAATCTTCAGCTTTCTCTCTTCCATCTGCCATTCTTACAATTTTAGGAGAAAATCTGGCTAATACATGGACTAGTTCTTCCTGCGACGCCATTACTTTATCAATGTCTTTATAAGCTTGTGGGGCTTCATCTAAATCTGCGCCAATTAGTTGTACTCCTGCTTTATCAAGAGCGTCTTTTAAATCGCTTTTGGTAATCATTCCTAATGCTTTGGTACGCGACATCCTTCGTCCTGCACCGTGTGCAGTCGAATTAATACCAGCATCAATGCCTTTGCCACGAATTACAAATCCTGGCTGTGTCATCGAAGCAGGAATAATCCCTAAGTCGTTAGCTCCTGCTGGTGTTGCTCCTTTTCTATGAACCATCACCTCTGTTCCATCTGACAATTGTTCTTTCCAAGCAAAATTATGGTGGTTTTCAATGCGTTTTAAAGGCGTTTGATTCATGGCTCTCGCAATTTTATCATGAATTTCATGGTGATTTGCCGAGGCGTAATCACCTGCTAAATTCATTGCCAGCCAATATTCTTGTCCTTCGTCGGTATTCATATCCAACCAAGCCAAATGCTTGGCTTCTTTAGGTAACCGAGTTTTATTCATGGCAATTTTTGAATAATGATTCGCAATATTGCCCCCTAAACCACGTGAACCAGAATGTGAAAGTAAGGTTAAGTAGGAGCCTTTAGGCAGATTCATTAAATCGTCTTCTGCCAAAATCTCTAAAACGCCCCATTCAACAAAATGATTTCCTGTTCCCGATGTACCCAATTGTCTATATGCTTTATCCTTTAAATCACGCGTGATTTTGAGTGCTCCCCATTCCGAACGGTCGAATAATGAATCATCGAATTTCTTTCCTGATTCTGCGCCCATGCCAAAGAAAGTGTTTTCAGTTAATACTTTTTTCAACAATTTATCTTCTTTTTGAATCATATTGGCTGGCAAATCAAAAATACTCATACACATTCTACAGGCAATATCAACGCCGACTGCATAAGGAATAATGGTGTTGGCAGTTGTCGCCAATACACCACCAATAGGCAAACCATACCCTTGATGGGCATCAGGCATTAAAGCTCCTGCTACCGAAATAGGTAATTTCATGGCAGTTTGCATTTGGTCTAATGCACCTTGCTCAATTTGAGCAGCACCATAAATTTTATATGCTAAAGCTTCTTCCCTTAAATCAATATCTACATTGGCTTGGCGACCTACTTTAGGTAATTCAAATTTAGGTTTAGCATTCTCTGCTTCGATTAATGACTTACCATATTCACTCAATATGATTTCCTGACCTATTTCCTTTAGGTGCTTGGTATAAAGTGCTAGATTCGTTAGTTTATTTTTAGAAAACGAAAACTTTTTAGGTGATTCTATCATTTGCGCAAACATCAATAGCACTTGTGCTTTTGGATAGACTCCATTATTTATTAAGCCCCCAGCAACTCTTGAAAACTTGGCTAAAGCTTCTTCTGATTGTACGCCCAAGGCTTGCAAATCTTCTTGGACGATTGTTTCTTCTAGTAAAATGTTCATTGGTTTTATTTAATTTTTTCAAAATTGTTTTTCATAGTTTAAATAGAGGAGATTCATAAAGAATAGGTGTAGATGTATTTTATAAGGCAAAAAACAAAAAGAGATTTATTTGCTCTACCAACTGAGCTACAACTCGATTAGAGAAGGTGAGGCTCGAACTCACGACCCAATAGTTAAGACGAAGTATCTCTTTTTTACGGCACTCATTTCTTTGAGGTAACAGGCATCAAATGTTGTATTAAGCTGGGACTCGAACCCAAAGCATAGAGCTTTTACCACGAAGTAACATTTGATTAACGACACTCATTTTACAAGAGCAAAAAGTACACTGAGGGCGGGGCATTGCATTGCTGGAGTCGAACCAAGATGACCTCATTGAATCTTATTCAATCTCGTCATTCCTCCCCTAATCTTGCTACGAAGTAACTCAGCATCTACGGCATCCTGTAAATATCTTAAAGCGCTATTTTCTCTATCATAGATAAAGCTGATTCCCCAGATTCAAGAGCAGATAATACATCAAAAATTTTATCTGACCATCCTGCAATTAAAAATACATCATCTCTTTGCACATTGATGGGTGCTTGACCATACCCAGCTAAATCAAATAAATATAATTTAGCATTTGGAGCGATTCTTTTGTATTGCTTCCAATTATGCGATAAAGATTCATCTGTTCCTCTTGAATCCCACAATTGCATATCAGTAAACATCATTACTTTATCTGCAATGTACTTGCGGTTAATCAAATCTTGTATGACCAAATAGCCATTTGTTGAATAGCCCACTTCTCCTTCTCGTCGGTAAAAAGCATCAACATTTGCCAAAATTCCTTGGGTTGGTAATTGTATTACTTTCCAAGTATCGCCAAATATGCCTGTTACTATGTTTTTGCATTTTGATTGCAAAATCATCCCTAAGAGTAAACCTATATCATACAATAAAATCTTACTTTTAGAAGAAATACTTTTCTGCATAGAGCCTGAAACATCGCAAGCAATGACCACTTTTACATGATTATCAAATCCTTTCAAACTAGCTACACTGTATTTTATAGCTTGTTCTAAAGCATTCAGAATTAATGGAACATTGCCATGATTAACTTTAGATAATTCTCTATACGCTGCTAAAAACCTAAATGGCAATTGTTTTGAATTAGCTACCGCTCGGCTATCTGATAAATAAGTACATACTTTTTGTAAGTATATTTCTTCTACATCAGCTTCAAGTATGTTTCTTAGATTACGCATCAAAGCCATATAGCCTACTTTCTGAGAATCAATTAGTTCTTGCCATTTATGTTTAAAGGCGAGTTTTCTTTCATCCTTATTGTTAAAAGACTGCTGTCCTAAAGCTGAAAGTTCTGTTTCCCATGTGTAGGGAATAGCTAAAGTATTCTGAGCGATTTTATTAAATATTACTTGTTGAGCTTCGTCTTTTGGCTTAGGGTGTACTAAAAATAAAGCATCTCTCAACTTAATCCCATTAGCCTGATTATACTTTGCAAATTGATATTCGTCGAAATTATTAAACGCATTGGCTAAACCTTTCTGAATTTGTTTTGATAATCTATTGAGTTGTTTTGTACCTGTACGAACATTGCTTTTTTGATAATAAGCTAATACTTCTAATATTTCATCTGGTCTGACAACGATATGTTCGATGGTTTTTCTAACTAAACTATTCCCTTGATTAACTTTTGCCAATTCAACAGAGAGCAAGACAGGCACTGTTCGCAAATACATTTGCTGACGTACATACACTGCAAGCTTTGCCACAAACTCGGGACTTACTTTAGTCATTAATTCCTGAATTCTTTTTTGTCTGCTATCCTCATCTTCATAAGTAGTAGCTTCTATCATACTTGTCACTGAGGCAGAATATAATTCCATTTCAGGACTTACTTTATAAGCTGGTGCTCCTTCATAGTTTTTAGAGAGCGTAACAGCATCTTTAAACCAGTTAAATTTCATCATTATAGGCTGTTTTCATTGTTGACACTACAAAGTTGCAAAGCCACAACGCAGTCTTTTTGCGTAGTAAAATTTATTTTCTATTTTTAGCAAAATATTTTATCATTGCCTAAAATAAGTTGCCTTCAAACAGTGACAACCCCTCACTCACAATTCAAAACTCAGTTGATATGCCTACTAACAGAAATGCCCTAATCCGTTATAAAACCATTGATACTTGTTTGCAGAATCGTCAACGAAAATGGACACTCGAAGATTTAATTGAAAGTGTATCGGAAGCCCTTTATGAATATGAGGGAATCGACAAAGGAATTAGCCGCAGAAGTATTCAGGCTGATATTCAAATGATGAGGAGCGAAAAATTGGGCTATGAAGCACCGATTATCGTGATTGATAAAAAGTATTATACTTATGAAGACCCTAATTTTAGTATTACCAAAACACCTCTGACAAGTGCGGATATATCAAGGATGAATGAAGCCCTTGATATGCTAAAACAATTTAAAGGGTTTTCTCATTTTGATCAACTAAGCGAAGTAGTCAATAAGCTTGAAGAACATATTTATAGTAATAAAGAAAAAAGAGCGTCGGTAATTGACTTTGAGAAGAATGAGAATTTGCGTGGGCTGGGTTACTTAGATACCATTTATCAAGCTATTCTTCAGAAAAAAGCAGTATATATCAATTACAAATCATTCAAAGCCAGAGATGCTAACCAATTTCATTTCCATGTATGGTGGTTGAAGGAATATAAAAATAGATGGTTTGCTGTGGGCGTAAAACACGATAGAGACTCTATTACCAATTTGGCTCTTGATAGAATCTTAGATTTACAAGTTGATACAGAGTTTCCTTATATAGAAAACCTAAGGTATAGCCCAGAATTGTATTATTATCATGTGATTGGTGCAACAGTTAGCCATAATATTAGAAACAGTCGAGTACGTATTCAGGTATCAAATCTTCATGCTCCTTATGTAGAAACTAAACCGCTTCATCATTCACAGCAGGTGATAGAAAGAAACCATAAAGGAATAATTATTCAAATAAAAGTTCAGCTAAACTTCGAACTGGAAAGGGAAATATTAGGCTTTGGAGATGGAATGGAAGTATTGGAGCCTAAATTATTAAGAGAAAAGATACAAAAGCGATTAACAATTGCTAGTAATCAATATTAGCATTAGTTACTGATGGCATGACTTGAAGTCATGCCATCAGTTGTATTGGGAAAAATTACTTGCCTTGTGCCTCTACTACGGCAATGGCTACCATGTTGACAATCTCTCTCACAGATGATCCTAATTGAAGTACGTGAACAGGTTTTCTTAATCCCAATAATATTGGTCCAATATATTCTATATCACTCGTTTCTTTCAATAAGTTATAAGCAATGTTAGCAGCTGAAAGGTTAGGGAAGATTAAAGTATTGGCTCCTTCATCTGCTAATTTAGAGAAAGGATAATTTTCCTTAATCAATTCATTATCAAAAGCTAAGTGCGCTTGCATCTCTCCTTCTACAATCATCTCTGGATGCTTCTTTTGTAAAATAGCGGTTGCTTCACGCATTTTTACAGCATCATCACCATTGGCAGTTCCAAAGTTTGAATAAGTCAATAAAGCGATTCTTGGTTTTAAGTTAAAACGCTCTACTGCCTTGGCTGTTAGTTCCGTGATTTCTACGATATCTTCTACTGTTGGGTTGAAGTTTACTGTCGTATCCGAGAAAAATACTGGCCCTTTTTTAGTAAGGAGTATATACATACCTGCTACTTTCTTCACGCCATCTTCACGACCAATAATTTGTAAAGCAGGACGAATAGCATCTGGATAGTTACGCGTAAGACCCGAAATTACGCAATCGGCATCGCCAGTTTCTACCATCATCGAGGCAAAGTAACTGCGTACTTGCATCTGTTTGTGGGCTTCGTATTGGTTATAGCCTTTGCGTTTTCTTTTATTAAAGAATATATCGCCATATTCTTTCAATCGTTCAATCGTTTCTGGGGCACGTGTATCGATGATTTGTACTTCGCTTAAATCTAGGTTATTCTCTTGAATAATTCTTCTGATTTTAGTCTTATCGCCCAACAATATCGGCACACAAATACCTTCATCTTTCGATTGTTGTACAGATTTCAATACCTTCAAGTTTTCAGCATCGGCAAATACTACACGCTTAGGTGAGCGTTTTGCTTTGTTGAAAATGTATTTCATCAATTGGTTATCTAAGCCCAAACGCTTACTCAATTCTAGTTCATAAGCATCCCAGTCTAAAATAGGCTTTTGTGCTAATCCTGCTTCCATCGCTGCTCTGGCTACTGCTGGTGCTACCGTAGTAATCAGTCGTGGGTCAACAGGTTTAGGAATGATATAATTTCTACCAAAAGATAAATTCTTTTCGTTGTAAGCTAAGTTTACAATATCAGGCACTGGCTTTTTGGCTAATTCAGCCAACGCTTTAGCAGCCGCCAATTTCATTGTTTCGTCAATTTCCGTTGCTCTTACATCCAAAGCACCTCTGAAAATATAAGGGAAACCCAATACATTATTCACTTGGTTAGGATAGTCAGAACGACCAGTCGCCATGATGATATCCTCACGAGCAGCTACTGCCTCTTCATAAGAAATCTCTGGTGTTGGGTTAGCCATGGCAAAAACAATAGCATCTTTTGCCATTGTTTTTATCATCTGTTGAGAAACGATATTTCCGACTGATAAGCCAAGAAATACATCCGCCCCAACCATTGCTTCTGCCAGATTATGAATATCAGTACGTTCAGTAGCAAAAGGTTGAACATATTTGTTTAAGTCTGTGCGTTCTTTAGAAACCAGACCGTCTTTATCAAACATCAATATATTCTCTACTTTAGCACCTAAGCCCAAATATAATTTAGCACACGATAAAGCAGCGGCTCCAGCACCCGAAATCGTGAATTTACATTCTTCGATACGTTTGTTTACCAATTCCAAAGCATTCAACAAAGCTGCTGCCGAGATAATGGCCGTGCCGTGTTGGTCATCGTGCATGATAGGAATATTGAGGTCTTTTCTCAGTCTTTCCTCTATTTCAAAACACTCTGGCGACTTGATGTCTTCAAGGTTTACTCCTCCAAAAGTTGGCTCTAGAATCTTTACAGTTCTAATTATTTCTTCGGGGTCTTCTGTATTCAATTCTATATCAAATACATCAATATCTGCAAAGATTTTAAATAATACGCCTTTACCTTCCATCACTGGTTTTGAGGCTTCGGCTCCGATATTACCTAATCCCAACACGGCTGTACCGTTTGAGATTACAGCTACTAAATTACCTTTGGAAGTATATTTATAAACGTCTTCTCGGTTGGCCGCAATCGCCAAACATGGCTCGGCTACACCCGGCGAATAAGCTAATGAAAGGTCTCTCTGTGTTTCGGTTTCTTTGGTGGGAATTACTGCAATTTTACCCGGACGACCTTTTGAATGATAGTCTAAGGCATCTTGTTTCCTAATTGAAATTTGGCTCATAATGAAGTGTCACAAAAAATGGTTTGTTTCAAAAACTGTCGCAAAAGTAAGTCAATGGTTTTTGATAAGCTAAGAAATTACGATGTATTAGGAATAGGTTAAAAAACAATGATGAACCTTTGATTAGAAAAAACATTGCCTAAACAATTCAACATAAAATTTTATTAAACTGATACAGTCCAAGTACGCAAGAATATTTGGTTAGAACCCAAAACTTCCATACCTTCTTTTTCTATTAATTCTTGCTCATGAATTTCGCTATCTGCTATACCACACCAAGGTTCAATACAAACAAAATCGGCATTAATGGCGGCCCAAATTCCTAAAAATGGAAAGCCTTCAAAAGTAAATTTTAATTGTGTCAGAGCTTTATCTGTCTTTAAAACTACTTCTGTAGATTGCAGGTGTTTGAAAACAAGGGCATCCTGATAAAACAATTCTTTTGTTAAAGGCAAACGATTGGTGTTTTCTAAGAAAGTACTCGCTTCTTTTTTGATTAATCCACCATTGGCTAATTCCCATCGTGGAAAATCTTCTGTTTTATCAAATGCCAAATAATAATCTTCATAAACAGTATCTTCCGAAAGTGGCACAGCAAAAGCTGGGTGACCGCCTACTGAAAAATACATTTCATCATTCCCAGTATTTGTAACCGAATATGATACCGACAACGTTTTCCCAATTAATGTATAAATCAAACGAAATTCGAAAGTAAATGGGAATATTTTCAAGGTTCCTTCATCTTCCGTTAACAAGAAAACGATGCTATCTTCTGTTTTTGATTCAACCTTAAATACTTTTTCACGAGCAAAACCATGGCGAGGAAGCGTATAGGTATGTCCTTGATAAATGTATTGATTATTCTTTAATGCTCCTACAATAGGGAATAATACAGGCGAACTCTTTCCCCAAAAAGCGGGGTTGGCTTCCCACATATATTCCACACTATTTTCTTTATTAAATAGGCTTACTAGCTCTGCTCCTAGCGAATTAACACTTGCTCTTAAATATTGATTTTCAATTATTTGCATAATTATTTATCGTAATTATTGTATCGGTTTATATATTTATTCCCTTAAAATTAATAATCAATAGCGACAATCCCTTGCGTTTACCAAATCCTAGAATAATCTCATACAACGGCAACCGCAAGGGATTGCCACTACGTTTTATAAAAAACTCCTCCCTCAAAACTCCAAACTCTGCACTCAAAGCACTCTTTCCATTTGTTCGCGGTCAAACTCTTTTTCATTATTGGCTAACCAGATGGTAGCTACGCCATTTCCAATAAAGTTGGTAATAGCTCTTGCTTCCGACATAAATCTATCAACACCCAACAATAAAGCTAGTCCCTCTACAGGTATTACTTTAATCGCTGTTAGTGTAGAAGCCAATACAATAAAACCACTGCCTGTTACTCCAGCCGCGCCTTTTGAAGTTACCATCAAAATGCCAATGACTGTCAGAATCTGTTGCAAATCTAAATGAACATTGAATACTTGCGCCAAGAAAAGTACTGCCATAGATAAATAAATGGTGGTACCATCTAAATTAAAGGAATATCCCGCGGGCACTACCAAGCCTACTACTGATTTTGAACAACCCATTTTCTCTAGTTTTTCCATCAACGACGGTAAAGCTGCTTCTGATGAAGATGTCCCTAAAACAATCAGTAACTCTTCACGAATATACTTTAAAAATTTCCAGAGATTGACTTTATACATTCTCAAAATAAAATACAATACTACAAAAATGAAAATTGCCATTGTGCAATATACTGTTACCATTAGTTTACCCAAAGGTAAAAGTGTATGAACACCATATTTAGCAATGGTAAAAGCCATTCCTCCAAAAGCACCCACAGGGGCAAAAAGCATTACTTTGTGTAAAGCCCAAAATATTTTCTTAGATACTGGCTGAAGAAATTGGACAATCTCATTTCGTTTGGAATAATTGCTCAATATAACGCCTAATATAATGGCTAAAATAAGGATTTGAAGGGTAGCATTATCCATTAAAAACTTTAGCCAACTGAATGATTCGGCAGATTTAGTATATTTAGAAATATCGCCTCCTTTTATTTCAGAAGTAACTACACCATCGCCCGGGCGAATGATATTTGCCATGATTATTCCAATAAACAGTGCTAATGTCGTAACAACTTCAAAATACAACAACGATTTAGCTCCTACTTTACCCACCTTTTTTAAATCTCCCATCGAAATAATGCCTAGCATGATGGTGATGAAAATAATAGGACAAATAAATATTTTCACAATGCTGATAAAAATACTACTTAGCAATTCACTAAAACTAGTTTTTATCTCAAATTCAGATAAATACAGGCTAAATTTTATCGGTTTTTCTAAAATAGGCTGTAAGGCTATTTCTGGTGCGAAATGCCCTAACAATACCCCCGCTGTGATGGCTGTAAGTACCCAAAAAGTTAAATTTTTAAATAGTTTTTTCATGGAAATTAAAATTGTTTACGTAGTAATTGGTAAATAGTGATTGATGATTAGCATTTCAGTTATTTGACGCTCAATTGTTTAATAAAAAATAGCTTAAGTTGCATTTGTTTATTGGCAATGTTTTCTGAGTAAAATATAAAGTATTTGACAGACGCTATAGGCTTTAAGCAATAAGCAAAATTAATATGTATTTATCGTGAACATTTTGCCTGATGCCTACGGCTTACAGCCTAAAGCAAAATAGTTAAAGGTTAAAAATATAGCATTAGTCCATACCAAATACACACATTCAATAAGGATAAAGGAATACTAATACTGACCATTTGGGTGGCTAAGTTTGGATTGAGCTTATAAGTTACTGCGATGATGGTAGCAGTATTCATTGACCCTAAAGTAGCCCCAATTACACAAAGTTTTCCTAAAGCTGAATATTCTCCTAAAATGAGCATATAAATGATAAAAATCAGCAATGGAGCAATAAATAATTTATAAAACAACCCATAGAAGAGTGCTTTTAAGTCTAATTGGCTCTTGTTAAAATTAATTTGTAAGCCAATAGAAAGTAATGCTAAAAAACTAAAGGGACTTCCGAGTTTATCTAAAATTTGCTGTCCCCATACAGGAAAATGATAATTTGAAAGATTTAGTATTAATGCTAAACAAAAAGCCAGAAATGGAGGAAATTTAAAAATATTAATGGCTACTCTTCCAAATGAAAAATCAGCAGAAGATGAGTAATAGGATGCTGTAAAAATACCTAAAGTGCCACACACCACAAAAGAGCCTGCTTGGCTCATTAATACACCATATTGTAACCCTTCCTTGCCAAAAAGCACTTCGAAAATCGGAAAACCTACAAATGAAATACTACTGATGCCAGCGGTAAGAATTAAAGCTCCTTTGGTATTATCGTCTATTTTTATAAATGGTGCTAGCAAATTAAAAAATATGAATGACCCCACATAAATAATATAAGGCATTAAAACAGGCAATAATAAATGGCTACTAAAATGAATTTCGGTAGTATTTAGGAAAGTCAACGCAGGTAAACAAACATAAATAATAATGGTATTCAACACCGTATGGGCATCCTCAGAAAAACCTTTCAGTTTTCTGAGGAATACACCAATGGTTAGGCAAATAAGTAATAATAATAAATTGGTCAAGTTTTAAATAGTTATTAAGTTGTACTCAGTAATTAATAATAGCTGTGAGCTTTGAGCCTTGAGATTTAACTATCGATACACTTTACAGTCTAATCGATAGGCTACCATAATAATATGCTCCATTGAAACCAAACTGATTCGCATTTCTGGTATAGGGTACTTGTCCGTTTGAATAAGAAGCATAATTGCTCAGCACTTTGTCAGGATAAACGTTTGTAAAATTATTTCCTCCGATAGTAATGCTTAAAGACTTATTGATACTATAGACTACCGAAGCATCAAATAGATTTTTTCCTCCAAATGTTTGGCTACGGTGATTCTGTCCTGACGGCTTCTCCCAAGCGGTAACTTCGCCAAAGTATGAACTTCTGAAGTTTATACTCAACTTGCCTACTTGATAACCTAAAGATACCAAAACTTTAGTATGTGGCTGACTGGTTTCTATGAGGGCTCTACTTACGGTATCAATCAATACTACAGGAGCTTTAGTATCTTGTTGTAAAGCCGTAGGCGTTGCTTTAATCTTAGTAATTTCAGTTTTGTTGACTGTCAGGGCAACGCTTGCCGTAAATTTACTTTTAGGACTGATTGAGTTTTTATAAGACGCCACTACGTCTATCCCCTTTGTTCCAGTATTGATAGCATTGGTAAAAAAGGTGATTTCTTGAAAATTAGGGAATAAGTTTTTCAAGGCAGCTATGTTATTTACATTCAGGTTTTCTGTGATAATAATTCTATCCGTAATGTCAATCTGATAGGCATCAACGGTTAACAAAAGGCTATTGCCCACTTTTGCCGTAATCCCCAAATTATAGTTCCATGAAGTTTCTGGCTTGGGGTCTTCTATCCCGATTTGTTTCAATCGTGGTTCGTCAGAAGGTAATTGTTTAGTACTTCTAATTATGCCATTTTGTACTGTAGAAGTGGTGGCAGCATTCGCAATTTGTTGAAGCAGTGGTGCTCTAAAACCTTTGTTGATTGACCCTCTGATAGATAAATCCTCTGTAATTTTTATTCTTGACGCCAATTTCCCAGAAATATTACTACCAAAATCGCTATAATTCTCATACCGTAAGGCTGCTGCAACTAATAATCGGTTAGTGATATCACTTTCCACATCTGCATATATCCCTATATTAGAACGGTTTACGCTTTTTACATCAGCCTTATCGATACCAACCCTTCCTTGTGAACCTGGTGTTTTGTTTTTTGAAGCTGCCAATGGTCCTATCAAATACGATGCTTCATCACCAGCACTAAGTGAAAAGTTATCTACACGATACTGCGTACCGAAAGCAAAGTTAACAGACTTTGTATTCCACAAACCAAGTATAGTTTTTGAGGCATTTATTTCCGTCAAACTTTGACCAAATGAAATTCTACCGATGTAAAAATCTCTTGGAGAAGATGCTCCCATAGAAGCATTTGAAGAGTTTTTGGCAGATTGATCAAGGTAATTTCTACCATAGCCAGTACTAAAGTCCCAGTTCCAACCTGTAAATGTCTTACGTTTAATACCTGCAAAAGAAGAATAATCAACAGAAGTACCAGGTAGTTCTGGTACATAACCATCAGGATATAAATCTACATTGGAAGTAGCACTAGTAGGCAAAGCGGTACGGAGGAAAGCACGTGCAAATACATCTTTTTGAGAAAAGCCCCCGAAAGAATATAAAGTCCAATCTATCTTTAATGGAATATCAAGGTTATAAAATACTTGACCAGATTTCATTGCATTACTTCCATAAGCTGTAGGGCGAAATGAACCATAAGTACCATCTCCCCAGTATCCTCTTGATTTCAAAGCTGCTTCATCTGTTGCTTTTACGTTGGTATAAATTCCCGTATAAGCTCCTCCTGCTACTGGCTGGGGATTATATGGGTCTGAGCGGTCAGTTCCTTTTACATCTTGGTAACTTCCTGTAAGGTTCAACGAAGCCTTCTTGCCTAATGAGAAACCATAATTGATTGCCGCGGTATATCCACCACCGTCCCCTTCGGAGGTAACACCATACTGAATCTGAGCAGAACCATTGTTGACAGATTTTTTCAACACTAAATTGGCGATACCCGCAATAGCATCAGAGCCATATTGGGCGGCGGCACCGTCGCGTAGAATTTCCATTCTTTCCAATGCCAGTGAAGGCACAGCATTCAAGTCTGTCACCACTGTTCCTTTTCCTACGGTCACATTATTGTTGAGTGCCGCAAACTGATGATGTCTTTTGCCATCAATAAGCACCAACATTTGGTCGGGAGATAGTCCTTTTAAAGATGCTGGGTCAGCATAGTTGGCTACACCATTAATACCATTTTTGGCCGAATTGAATGAGGGCGACATGAATTGCACTTGTTGCGATAATTCCGTTTGCCCAGTCGACTGCAATTCTTTTGCACTGATTACATCTACAGGTACTGGTCTCTCGACATTCGTACGAGCCACTGTAGAACGTGAGCCAATTACTACAACTTCACCCAATTGTTCATTATCTTCTTTCAAAACAACCTGCATTACGTCTTTAAGGCTTACGTTTACTTCCTGTTTTTTGAATCCAATAAATGAAAACACTAGTACTTCGCCATCTTTGGCTACCATACTAAATTTACCTTCAGCGTCACTCACGGTACCTCGTGTAGTTCCTTTTATTAAGATATTTACACCAATGAGGGCTTCTCCTTTTTCGCTAACTACTTTCCCTGATACTTTTTCTTCTTCAATAATAGCCTCTTCTTTTTCACTGGGAAAAACGTTTGATTGTTCTTTATTCCTTTTCAAAATAATCTGTTCTTCAATTACCTCATAACGAATTTGGTTTGGGAAAAGAAGTTTAGGTAATACAATACTGAGGGCTTCACGATTTACTTCAAGACTTACTTCTTTATCAAGATGAATTGAATTATTGCTATACACAAAATGTACACCCGACTGTTTTTCGATTTCCAACAATATCACTTTCAAACTCACATTATTGAGTTTTAAGGATACTTCTCTATTGAGAATCTGCTGTGCTTTGCTCGGAGAGCCTAGAGCAATCACCGAAAAAATAGCAAAGAAAAGGCACTGACTAATTGTAATTTTCATAATCGTAAGCATTAGATGCTTTGTAGCTAGAAGTTTTTTCATCGGTTAATTAAATTTAGTATTGTTTTTGATTTATTTGAGACATATTATCCCACCTCTCTCAAAATTGAGAGAGAGCAGTAAGTATTCTACAGCAATATTGATTTGATAGTTAGTTTAAGAGCATCCGTTTCCTTTCAGTGAAATATTTTGCCCATCTATTACATACTCAGCTTCGATGGATCTACAAATTATTTCGAGGATGGTAGAGAGATGTACATTTTCAAAATTACCGCTCAAGCGACAGTTTCGGAGTTTAGGAGATAAATCGATACTTACATTAAAATTTTGTTCTATTCTTTCTACGACGTTTTGCATGTTATCATCATCGAATTGTAATGATGATAATTCCCAGTAAAAAGTTTTATCAGTAGGTAATAAATTCACCAGCATCTCATCTGTCTTTGTTTCCAACACCACTTGTTGTTTAGGTAATAAAATCACTTCTTTTTCTATTTCATTTTTCACGGATACCTTTCCTGTAACGACTGATACCTCAAAAGTTTCCATAGCAGGATATGCTTTTACATTGAAACTAGTTCCTAAAACTGTGGTAGTCATTTTACCTGAATAAATCAGGAAAGGGCGACTTTCATCTCTTTTCACATCAAAAAAAGCTTCCCCTTTTAAGTTTACCTGTCTATACAAACGGTCAGATTGATTATAACTCAATTGGGTTTTTGGTTGTAATAGCACTACACTTCCATCTGGCAATACCACCTTTAAAATTTTAGCAGAAGAGTTTTCATATTTTGCCCAATCCGAAATTGGAATATCAGATTTGATTTTGCTTATTTTTTCATGGCTATTTGGAATAAAATAAAACGAAAGTCCAGCTACAATGACTAGCATAGCCGCCATACTAGCCACCGCCCAAACCCAACGAGGAGGAGTATATCTTTCCTGACGTTTGATTTCTTCACGAATAGATTTTTTAATCTTATTTTCAAGTTCAATACGTTCTAGTTGGCTTAATTCACTTAGTCCATCTGGATTATTTTCAAATGAAGCGTACCATCTTTCAACAAAGAATATTTCTCCTTCCGAGGCTTCATTGTTCAGATAACGTTCAATAATTTCTTGATTTAGTTTCATTTTATTTCGCTTTCAAATACTAAGTGAAACAAGCCGTACTTTTCCCCTATGCTGATAGAAATATTTTTTTTAACAAATGAAATAATTAAAAGCCATCAATTTACCGAAAAACAAAAAACAAGCCTTTTGAGCTTGTTTGAGTATATTTTATTAAATAATTAAATAGTCTTTACTTTGAAGTATTTTCTATTTTTTTGATAATTTCTTCAACTTCTTTAAACGGAAGTTTTAAAACACTCGCAATATATTCTGCTTTTTTACCATCTTCCCATAATCCTTTTATATGATTGAAAATAATATTCTCTCTTTCTTCCATTCTAATTTCATCTGCAATAGTCATATCAATGTTGTTTAATTAGAAGAGCTTTTCAATTTCTTAATAATTTCCTCTACCTTTTGAATAGATATGCCAAAAGATTTTGAAATTAATTCAATAGAAGCCCCATTTTGAAGTAATCCCTTAACATAATTAAATGTAGTTTTTTCTCTTTCTTCGGCTCTAATTTCATCTGCAATAGTCATAGCAATGTTGTTTACATTTTGTGAAACCTGTGTAAATATAGGCGATAATTTGTTCTGTGTCAAGTTGATACCTTCTTCAATATAGCGAAAAGTAGTCTTAATAAAATCATCCTGATGGGCAATATCTAAAGCATTTAGCTTATTAACCAAGAAAGGTGTTAAACTCAAAAAGTTATTCGCTTTGTCTCTACTATGCTTCATTAACATCGTTGTGACACCCAGCAAATCACTTTTAAAATTTTCAATTTGATAATCTTCAATCTCATTAAGGGAGAATAGCAGGTAATCAAATTGAGGAATAAACTGATGGAGACTTTCATGAGGATTACCAAAATAAGCAATCATCGAAAGCTTTTTCCAATGAGCCTCACCATGATAAATAACCGTGGAGATAACGACAGATAATTGTTTATTTTGTTTCTGTTCTTCTAACCATACGTTATTCATATAACGCAAAAGCTGTAGATGAGGATATTTTTCTGGATAAGATTTGTGCTCAAAAAGTAATGAGACCAAAGCCTTTTGTCCAGCATATTCTGTTTGATAAACAATATCTGCCAAATGCTCTGATAAATCAGCATCCGTAAACGAAGCATTTGTTTTCTTTAATTTAAACAAATTTATTCTCTCTCTAATTTCAGTGGGAAAGGTTTCTTCAATAAAGCTCTGTGCAATCTCTAGTCTGGAGAACGTTTCTTTAAAGAACTTGTCGTGTGGATTATTTAATTGACTCATGATGATGGAACATTTTAATAAATTAACTTTTACATTAGTGTAGTGTAGGTATTAATATAATAGATAGTGCCGTATAATCGCTCAATACTTCTCTTAGTATTTTCAAAGCTTTGGTCATTTGATTTTCAACTGTTTTTTCTGAGATGTCTAGGCGTTCAGAAATTTCTCTTTGTGATAGTCCCGTTCTTTTCAACAAAAATACCTCCCTACATCTTTCAGGCAACGATTGTAACGCTTTTTGATAAGCTTCGTTCAATTCGTCAAAGGCAACCATTTGTTCCGTAAAATTATAGTCGTCCGCTGGTTGTACACTATTAGAATACTTTTCAAACAAATCGTTTTTCTTGTACTGAGCAATTACCAGATATTTCACAGAAGTAAATAAGTAAGCTTCAATAGTTGTAGTGATAGTCAACAACTTACGACGTTCCCACAAGGAAATAAACAATTCTTGTATTACCTCTTCTGTCAACTCACGATTTTGAAGTCGCTTATATGCAGCAGCATAAAGTTTGGAAAAAAACTTTTGATACAGAAAATCAAAAGCTCTTGCATCACTTTCTGCAAGCGACGTAAGTATTTCTTGATCTGTATTGAATATTTTTATTTCCATAGTTTGGCACAAAGTAAATATATATTTGTACTAAACCTTCAACTTGAAAGTATTTTTCATACGATTCGCTTTAATTAACCGTACCATAACAAATATTGACTGCAAAGACCATTATTTTTGACAACTTAATGTCTTTATACCTCTAATAACGTCAATTAAAAGATTTATAAAATATCTAGAATTTTATCTTTAATTTTTACATAATGAAATCAATCAATGTTTTCAAGAGTTTCTGTTTAGTATGCTCATTATTTACCAGTGGAATAGCGGTAGGTCAAACCACTGAGCTGAATAGTCATGCAGGTGCTTTAAACTTTTTAGTAATGGGCGATTGGGGTAGAAATGGTGCCGACCATCAAAAACCTGTAGCTAGCCAAATGGGGAAAGTAGCTACAAAAATCAAGGCCGACTTTATCATTGCTACGGGAGACAACTTTTATCCAAGTGGTGTTAGAAGCGAATTTGACCCACTTTGGAAATATTCTTTTGAGGATATTTATACTGATTTCTCTTTGCAGTGGGACTGGTTTCCAGTGTTGGGGAATCACGATTACAAATCGAATCCAGATGCACAGGTAGCTTATTCAAAAATTAGTCGCCGTTGGAATATGCCTGCTCGTTATTACTCAAAGACGTTTTCTATCAATGGTGATGCCAACCAACAAGTATTGATAGCTTTTATCGATACTAATCCTCTTATCCCTGAATTTTATAAGGGTGAATACAGCAATGCAGTTGTTAGTCAAGATAGTACTGCTCAAAAAGTTTGGTTAGACAAAACACTTTCAAACAATTCTCCATCCATCAAATGGAAAATTGTGGTAGGTCATCATCCTCTTTTTACGGCTACTGAAAAAAGAAGAGAAAGCTATGATACACGTGCTATCCGTGCTTCGTTAAAATCAGTACTAGACAAGCATAAGGTTGATGCCTATTTGTGTGGACATGACCACGATTTACAACACTTATTACCTGAAGGTAAAACACATTATTTTGTATCAGGTTCTGCTTCAGAAAAAACGCCTATTGGCACTTTGCCAATTAGTAAATTAGCACTTTCTGATTATGGTTTTATGGTATTTTCAGCCACTGGGAACAAACTTTTCGTTCAAGTAATCAATGAAGAAGGGAAAGTAGTTTATACTACTGAATTGACAAAATAAGTCTCTTTAATAATTCTTAGAATTATGCATGCGAAGTTCGGTTAAACGCTTGAAAGGCAATGTTTAACTCGAATTTCGCATGTATAGTTTCAGGCTAATCTTTCATTGAGCAGACCATCGTTTTGTGATAAAAATTAGTTTTGTACAAATTATATTTCTCTGTAAATATTTTTACACACTTCAAAAACAAGTTCATATTGCTGACAATCAACAACTTAACATCCATATCACTATTTCATTTTGAATAATTTCTTGGCATTCTGGATTTTATCTGCAATTTTTACGTATAAATTTTTGTTCTCATTTTACTAGCAAACTAGCATAAATATTACAAAAATTAAGTACAAAAAGTATTAAACTTAACAATGGCAGAGCATACCAAATGCCTTATTATAGGCTCAGGACCAGCGGGTTACACCGCAGCAATTTACGCTTCACGTGCAGGATTGACACCGATAATGTATCAAGGGCCACAACCAGGCGGGCAGTTAACAATAACCAACGACGTAGAGAACTTCCCAGGATATCCTAATGGAATTCAAGGACCAGAAATGATGCAAGACCTAGAAAAGCAGGCTCGTAGATTTGGCACTGATGTACGTTATGGAATGGCTACTTCGGTAGATTTTTCAGTAAGTCCAAAAAAAGTTTTCATTGATGATACACACGAAATTTTAGCAGATACCGTTATCATCTCAACGGGCGCTTCAGCCAAATGGTTAGGCTTGCCTTCGGAACAAGCTTTTAATGGTCGTGGCGTGTCAGCTTGTGCTGTTTGTGATGGTTTCTTTTTCCGTAATCAGGAAGTAGCAATCGTTGGTGGTGGTGATACAGCAGCAGAAGAAGCTACTTACTTAGCCAATCTTTGCTCAAAAGTACACATGATTGTACGTCGTGATGAATTACGTGCTTCGCAAATCATGCAAAAAAGAGTTACTTCAAACCCTAAAATTCAAATGCACTGGAATACAGAAACAGATGAAGTGTTAGGTGATGACGGAGGTGTAACAGGCGTAAGAGTAAAAAATACAGTATCAAACGAAACCACTGTTTTACCTGTAACAGGTTTCTTTGTGGCAATTGGTCATAAACCTAACACAGACATTTTCAAAGGTTTCTTGGATATGGATGAGGCAGGATATATTATCACAGAAAAAGGATCGAGCCGTACTAATATTGCAGGGGTATTTGCTTCAGGCGATGCACAAGACAACATTTATCGTCAAGCAATTACAGCAGCAGGAACTGGCTGTATGGCGGCTTTAGATGCAGAAAGATGGTTAGCTGAAAATGAATTACACTAACAGCCTATTTTGATGGCATCTTCGTTCTTTATTAATTTTATTTCAGATGAATACAATTAAAAAATTATTAGTCTTAGTATTTTGTCTCGTTTCATTCATTTCTTTTTCACAAGAATCTGGGAGTTTTAAGAAAAACCCTAAGATTAATGTGAAAACAAATGCAAAGGATAAAAGCAACAAAAATTTAGACGAAGCCTTAGATGAGTTGCCCAAACTGCAATTCAGGACTGACTATGTTCCTGAACCAGTAGCTACTTCGTCGGCTATTACTGCTTCCTCAAAATTTGAACCTGCCAAAGAACTAAATTCTTCGATAAGTATTTTTGATACAACATCTGTTGATGAAAGAGAACCTTTAATTGTTGAGATTGAAGAAGAAACCAGAGCAGAAGGCAGTGATGATTTTGTGTCAGTAGCCACCTATTTTTCTATTTGGGATGCTACTAATATCGACCCTTACGATATTAATCCAAAAGATTTTGACGATGTAGTAGATATTGAGCTATTTAATAAAGAACAAGGTAGATACTGGTCTGTACCAAACACAGCACCAAAATTAACGTCTGTTTTTGGTCCTCGTTGGGGAAGAATGCACTCGGGCGTTGATTTAGATTTAGAAACTGGCGACCCTGTTTATGCTGCATTTGATGGCATTGTCAGAGTATCAGGATATGATGGCGGTGGATATGGTAAATTCTTGGTAGTTCGTCATTATAATGGCTTAGAAACGCTTTATGGTCACTTATCTGCTAAAAACTTTGAATCTGGCGCTTATGTAAAAGCTGGTGACCAAATCGGTTTAGGTGGAAGTACAGGTAGAAGCACAGGTTCACACCTGCACTTTGAGACTCGCTATGAAGGGAACCCTTTCAACCCTGCGATTTATGTATTTAATTTTTCTGGTGAAAGAACTGAACCTGTTTCAGACCATGTATTAATTTCTGCCAGAGTATTCGATACCTACGGACTTTCATTAGATAACGAATATGGTTCAAGTGCTAGAAAAGTAAAAACACGCAGAACTGCTTGGACAACCGTTCGTTCTGGTGATTCATTATATTCTATCGCTAACAGAGCAGGAATTTCGGTAGATAAATTAGCAAGAATGAATGGTATGAGAATTTCTGCTAGTTTAAGAATTGGAAGAAGACTTAGAATTCATTAATTAATAGTAATAATATTTAAAAAGAGCCAACAGCACCAAAATCTGTTGGCTCTTTTGTTTTTTAGCTCAATTTCCTGTTTAAATTGCAACGTTTTTCAATTCAGAAATAAGAATTTATATTACAATGAAGTTAGATATATTGGTGATGGCGGCACATCCAGATGATGCCGAATTAGGTTGTGCTGGAACGATTTGTATGCAAATAGCGCAAGGCAAAAAAGTTGGAATCGTTGATTTTACTCGTGGTGAGCTAGGAACAAGGGGGACACCTGAAATTCGCTTGGCTGAATCTGTTGAAGCTACCAGAATCCTAGGAGTTCATGCGCGCGAAAATCTGGGGTTTAGAGATGGTTTCTTTGTCAATGATGAAGAGCATCTGATGAAACTCATTAGAGTAATCAGACGCTATCGTCCTGAAATCGTGTTAGCCAATGCCATTAACGACCGTCACCCAGACCATATTAAAGGCTGTGAGCTAGCAGTAGATTCATGTTTTAAATCGGGACTACGAATGGTTGAAACGTTTGAGGATGATGGAACTTTACAAGAAGCTTGGCGACCTAAAAATGTTTATCATTATATTCAAGATAGGTATATAGACCCTGATTTCGTAGTAGATATTTCGGCATACTGGCAACAAAAAGAAGATTCAATCAGAGCTTTTAGAAGTCAGTTTTATGACCCAACCTCAAAAGACCCTGATTCATATCTTTCTTCTCCTGCATTTTTGAAATTTGTGGAAGCACGTAATCGTGAAATGGGACATAGTATTGGTGCAGAGTTTGGCGAAGGCTATACGTCTTACAAAAAAATTGGAGTAACTGATTTATTTCATTTGAAATAGTGATATAAAAATTAAGTCAGTGACGCCCAAAAAGTCACTGACTTAATAAAAGTTAAGGAGATAGACGTTCTATCTTCCAAACGTGTTCTTCTAATTTTGTATAAGCAATCCTATCGTGAAGCCTTGACGGACGACCTTGCCAAAATTCAACATAAGTTGGTATTAAGCGATAACCACCCCAATGCGGAGGGCGGGGAATAGGGTCATTACCAAACTTTTCTCTTAAATGTTTTTCTCTTTCTTCCAATACTTCCCTACTTTCAATCACCATACTCTGATTAGAAACCCAAGCTCCTATTTGGCTTCCTAACGGACGGCTTTGAAAATAAGCGTCTGATTCTTCAGCACTTACTTTTTCAATAGTTCCTTCAATGCGTACTTGACGCTCAAGTTCATTCCAAAAAAATGTAATACAAGCATTAGGGTTTTCGGCTAATTCTGTTCCTTTCTTGCTAAGGTAATTTGTATAAAAAGTAAAGCCACTATCAATACCTTTCAACAAGACAATCCTTGCTGAAGGTTTAGCATCGTTGCCAACCGTTGAGACAATCATAGCATTGGGCTCTGGTAGTTTACTGGCGATAGCCTCATTAAACCATTTTTGAAATTGTTCTATCGGAGAAACACTTACGTCTTGAACGTCTAAGCTGCCTTTGCTATAGTTTTCACGAAGTGCAGCAATATCGATTTGTATCATTATTGGATTGACTATCTTTCTATTATATAGTCCTATTTTGGTTACTGATAAATTAGTAAAATGATGCTCATACCATTTACTTTTAAATAAACACAAAGTGTATATAATAGTTGCGTAAACGAGTAAGAATCAACATTACTAACGCACAATTTCGGGAAAATAAACCAAAGCAACAATGAGCAAAGTTATTGTTATATCGCAAATCTGTATTAAATAGATTTATTTAGTCAAGCAAAAACGCTTTCTACGTGAAATTGGAAGGATTCGGCCATCTAACAAAATAAGGTCATATTTATCTACCTCCCGAATGAATTTTTGGTTTACTAAATACTTTCTGTTGATTCTCAAAAATGAATCGGTATTAACTCTTCCTTCAACTTTAGAAAGGGTTTTGGCGATTACCTTTGTTTTTCCAAAAGCAAAGTGAATACGTGTATAATTGATTTCTCCCTCAAAAAATATAATTTCATTCGCAAAAAAAGTAGCTCTTTTACCCAATTTGAATTGGATTGGCAGAATATGTTGTGGTATCATGGTATTGCTATGTTAGGAGGATTTTACATAACAATATTCCCAAAATTTGGTAAGTAGAACAATGTGTTAAATACGGTAAAGTGTACCGTATTTAACCCGTATTTATACATGTAGCTTTTGCTTAATCTTATTTCGCCACCACCTTCTGTGTATTTACTTTGTTGGTATCATTAGTAGGTATTTTATCTTCCCACCCAATATTTACCTCAACATTCGGCAATGCTTTTTGTAAGGCTAATACGCCTTGCTTAGTAACTTTAGTTTGCCAACAATATACTTTTTTTAGGCTTTTCAATTTTGCCAATTCTTTGATGCCAGTATCGCTTATTTGGGTATCAAATAAATTGATGTATTCCAGAAACTTCAAATCCTTTAGTTGGGCTAGCCCAACATCAGTAATGGCTGTGTGTTCTAAATGTAAACGCGTTAAATGTTTTAATTTAGAAATTTCAGCTAAGGACTTATCTGTAATCTTTGTACTACCCAACTTTAACCATATAATTTGATCAGATAGATTGGTCAAAAGATTTATTTTTGAATCATCGAAAGAACGAGCATTCACAAAGTTGACATCTAAAAAGTGCTGTTCTTTTGATACAGACATCACCACAACATTCATTGATGTTAGTTTCTGAATATCACTTTCAGTAGCGGCTGATACTTTTTCGTTAAATACAGGTGAAATACTTTCTCCGCCACTAGTATTATTGGTTTCCCCTCCGCTACTCAAAGATGCTAAGAATGGTTTTACTTTTTCGTCTGGTTTTAGTTGTGCTACTTTCTTATCAAAGCCCGCTCCGTTTTGAATCCACCAATGTAAAAGCGAGATTTCTTGTTCGCTCAGAGGTGTTTTCCCTTTCGGTGGCATGTGGTGTTCGTCTTCTTCGGGCAATAGCAAACGTTTGATTAATTCGCTGTTGGTCGCATCATTTGCTTTGATGATTGCCCCATTTTCTCCACCTTTTATCAAAAGTTCCTGAGTATCCATTCTCAATCCTCCTTTGATTTTATTGGCATTATGGCAAGACCAACATTTTTGTTCCATTACGGGGGCAACAATATCTTGATAGACCAATGCTTCATTGATATTTTCAATTTTCTTTCTAACTCCTGTTCCTCCTTTGGTTCTCGGTGGCAATCCTGCTATCGAACGAAAAGGCTCGGGCGTATAAGCGTATAGATAGTCTTCGCCATGCGTCATATTCCCCCCTAAATGTCCTGTTCCTGTTAATAAAATCACAATTAAATAAACAGCAGGCATATAGGCTTTCTTCATGGTTGGGTCTTGTTGCCAATTCACTTTCATGTACCAAGCCGCTAACGCAACTAATGCTACACCAATACCCATCCACTGGTGAAGGAATAATGTTTCTTCATTGTATTCACCAGAAGTAGAAAGCAGATAACCAAAAATACAAGATATCACTGCCGTAATCATACCCCAAAACAAAATGGGCGCTATAGCAGGTTGTAAAGATTCGAGTCCTTTTTTACGAGAAATAAGTTCTAATATGGCAGCAATCATCAGCATTCCGATAGGTAGGTGAACTACTACAGGATGAAAATGTCCAAAAAACATTGCCCAATCAGAAGGAACATTCGTTTGTAATAAAATCATTGTTTATTGTTTTGAGCTTTTAGCAATCAGATTTGAGCAATGAGCTGTGAGTTCTTGGTCACTCATGGCATGACTTCCAATTACTTGACAAGTATGATAAAGCTAGCAAAGTCATGCCGTGAGTCTTTTTTATGTTAAGCTAAATCATCTATCATGACTAGCGAGAGAATTAATTCCCTCGCTAGTCATGATAGATGATTTTTATAATTATAGCGTCAATAAACTCATTACTCCTACGCAATTCTTTCTAATTTAACTGGATACGTTTTTTTAGAATTCCATTGAGGGACATAAACGTTTTCGTCAGAATCTACATATACATCATGCGGATGCATGAATACTTGATTAGGGTCATCTTTGTACTGACGTTGTAGTTTACCGTCTTTGTAAGTAGGCTCTGAACCACCCGGTGTTGACACTACTTTCATATCTTTATCCAATACTTGTATGTAACCAGAATTATTCCAAGACCCATCTGTACTTCTGAAAGCGGCAGCAAAAATATGATCGCCACGTAATACTGGGCGACACACAAAAGTACCCGGCAAATGATAAACTGCTAAGAATTTTCCATCTAATGTAAAACGTTTCAAACAGTTATGCACACGGTCGGTAACTAGTAACGTAGGATTCTTTTTATCACGAGTATCTACTAAAATACCGTGGCAGGTATCAAATTTCTCGTCGGTATATTCCTTAGAATACCCACCAAAATGACGGATATATCTTCCTTTTATATCGTATTGCGTAATGTATTGCGAGCCGTACCCATCCGCCACATAAATATCACCATTGGCAGGATTAACGGCTGTTTCGGTAGGCACAAAACGATTCGGTGATTCATAAACGCCTGTTTCTTTGGGATATTCAAGCTTCATTACTTCACGCCCTTTCAAATCCGTTTTAATTACTTGGTGACGAGCATTATCGCAAATAAACAAAAACTGTTCTCCGCCTTCATTTGCAATGGTTAAACCGTGTGCACCTGGATAGGTAGTTCCCCAAGCATCTAATAACTTCCCTGATTTATCATAAATCAAGATATTATTTCTGGTTTCATTGGTACACATAATCAAACGTCCTTTGGCATCTTCCACCATTTCGTGACAATCGTTCACAGGATTTTTGTCAGCATCCAATACGCCCCATCCAGCTATTACTTTGTACTTGTGTGAATTGTGTCCAATCACAACGTTTTCCATGTTCTTTTGAATCTTATTCGCCGAAACTGAATTTGCTATTAAGCCAGAACCCACAGCTAAGCTACTGGTTTTAAGAAAGTTTCGTCTTGATTGATGCTCGTTCATTGATTATGCTTTTTTATATTCGTTAAATAGTAATCGGTTTCCAAAAGGGTCTGTTAAACTCATGATGCTTGCCCCCCAAAAGGCTTCTTCTATGGAAGGGCGATAATATTTATAAGGTCTGGTTTGTAATTCGTTGAAGAAACTTTCTAAATCAGAACAGTCAATAAAAACTTTTCCTCCCGGAGTGCAGTCTCCGTAATGTTCGGTAAGATGAAAAGTCAATTCCCCTCTTGAAATCTGGATATAATAAGGCGTATTTTCTTCAAACTGATGTACCCAGTCTTCTTGAAAACCGAGCCAATCAATATAGAATTCTCGGGCTTTATTGACATCAAAGATTCTCAACAAAGGAATTGTCTTTTCTATTTTCATATTATTTTTCTAATTCAATGACGTTATCTAACTCGCTTTTATCTAAAGATGCAATATCAAATACAAAATAGTTATTATCTAATTTTTGAAACTTAATAGGAGTACCATTTTTAAACAACTTCGCACTTTTGAACGCTTGAGGAACTTTCAACATAAACTTATCGTCATTGTATTTCAATAAATGAAGATAGATTTTGTTCCCTTTTTCAGTAACAGCTCCCCATTCCTGCGGACGAATAAAGCCACCTTTAGAGCCATAAATGGTTTCTCCATAAACTTTAGTCCACTCTCCTACTTTCGCCAAACGTTCTACAAATTCTGGTTGGATTTCCCCATTTGGCATTGGCCCAACATTTAATAAAAAGTTAGCTCCATAACCAGCAGCACGTACCAAATAATCTACCAATTGCTTAGGTGTTTTATAGTGGTCATCTTTGATATTATATCCCCATGCACCATTCAAGGTCTCACATGTTTCCAATGGCAATGCTGAAATATCTTGTCCGCTCAATCCTCCTTTGTTTTCTCCCGGTAAGTCACGCTCAAACATTTGAAAGTCTTCTCCTGGTAATGGACTCAAATGGTGATTATTCCCAATCAAACATTGTGGTTGAAGTTTATGAATCAAGCCATAAATCTCATCATATTTCCAGTCAATTTTTGATTGCAAGGTTTTGTCATGGTCATTATCTAGCTGATCCCAATGTCCATCAAACCAAATAGCCGATACTTCGCCATACTTTGTCAATAACTCTGTCAATTGACTTTTCATAAAAGCTAAATAACTGGCATAATTACTCTTTTTAGTACGGCCAGTTCCCTTTCCAGTTTTCCCTGTTTCATAAGGATAATCATCACGGTACCAGTCTAACAAAGAATAATAAAAACAGATTTTAATCCCTTGTTTATGACATTCGTCTGCCAATTCCTTTACAATATCACGCTTATAAGGCGTATTCATGATATTCCAGCTTGACTGCTTCGTATCGAAATTACTAAAGCCATCATGGTGGCGAGTAATCAAGGTAATATATTTCATCCCTGCACCTTTGGCAATATCTACCCATGTTTTGGCATTAAAATCAACAGGATTGAAGGCTCTTTGCAGTTTGGTATAATCCTTCACAGGAATATTTTTTATTTGCATTACCCACTCTCCATCACCCAAAACACTGGATAAACCCCAGTGAATAAACATCCCAAAGCGTGCTTTTTCAAATTCTTCACGTGCTTTAATATTTTCGGGACTTGGCGTATAACCCGTTTGGGCAAATGTTGACAAACTTGTTAATAAAGCCAATAAGGCTATTTGTATCTTTTTCATAATAGTTTAAAATATTTGATTTAAAGGAGTAAGATACAACTGCACAATTATACTCTATTCATGCTATCCTGTTTAATCAGGACAGCACAGGCTTAATCACTTTTCCTGCCGTATCGGTCAATCTAAAGTTTCTTCCTTGAAAAGGATAAGTAAATTCTTCATGATTGAAACCTAAGCAATGCATAATGGTAGCTTGCAAGTCAAAAACGGAAGTTCTATCCTTCGTACCTACATATCCAAGAGGGTCAGTTTCACCATGAGAATATCCTCCTTTGATGCCTCCGCCTGCCATCCAAACGGTAAAGGCTTCGGTATGATGGTCTCTGCCTTTAAAAGCCGCTGCTTTGCCCTCGCGGTTCTCTTGCATGGGTGTTCTACCAAATTCGGCACCCCACACAATCAAGGTTTCGTCTAATAATCCCCGTTGTTTTAAATCTTGTATCAGTGCCGTAATGGCTTTATCGACGGTAGCACATTTATTGGTTAAGCCATTCACGACATCACTGCTTTCAGAAGCTCCCCCGTGCGAATCCCATCCCCAATCAAATAATTGTACAAACCTTACTCCTTGCTCTACTAATTTTCTGGCTAATAAACAGTTGTTGGCAAAGGATTCTTTTCCCATTTCAGTACCATACATTTCATGAATATAGGCAGGTTCTTTGGAAATATCCATTACCTCAGGTACTGTTGTTTGCATCTTAAAAGCCATTTCATATTGCGAAATTCTAGCTAAGGTCTCAGGGTCATGAAATTCTTGATATGACTCCTTATTGATTTCAGTAATAGCATCAATCGTATTTTTCCGAATGTCGCGATTTACCCCTGATGGGTCAGAAATATATAAAACTGGCTCTCCTTGGTTTCTACACTGTACTCCTTGATAAACAGAAGGCAAAAAGCCACTTCCCCACAAGGCTTTACCCCCGTCAGGATTTTTCCCTCCAGATGTTAACACCATATAGCCCGGCAAATTCTGGTTTTCAGACCCTAACCCATACGTTGCCCATGTACCCGTGCTTGGTCGCCCTAAACGTGCCGAGCCTGTATGCAAAAGCAATTGTGCTGGTGCATGATTAAATTGGTCGGTATACATGGCTTTTAAGAAAGAAATATCATCTGCCACGGTTTGTAAATGTGGCATTTTATCCGACATCCATGCTCCGCTTTGTCCTACTTGTTGGAAATTCGCCTGTGGACCCATCATCTGAGGTACTCCACGAATAAAGGCGAATTTCTTACCTTCTAAAAATGACTGAGGACAAAGCTGTCCATCCAATTTCATCAATTCTGGCTTATAGTCGAATAATTCTAATTGCGAAGGAGCGCCCGCCATGTGCAAGTAAATAACAGACTTAGCTTTCCCTGCAAAATGAGGCATTTTAGGCGATAAAGGATTAGCAACATTCGTCATAGCCGAAGGCTGATTGCCTCCACAACTCTGTAGCAAAGAACCCATCGCCATCATTCCTAAACCTGTAGTACATTGTTTTAGAAAATGCCTACGTGTTTCATGACGAAGCGTTTCAAAAAGAAGTTCTTCTTGTAAGTTTTTCATAATTGCTATAAGCTTTATATTAATTGGCTAAAGGAGTCTTTTTTACCCGCAGATTTCAGAGATTTTTTCGCTGATTTTCGCAGATATGATAATAGAAAACTCCTCATTCTAAACTCCAAACTCCTCACTCATCAATCATTCTTTCATAATAAACTCATCCAAATTCAGCAAGGTGCTTGCTACTAAAGTCTTGGCAGCTAAGTCAGGAATATTTTTTGGTTTGATATTATCATCTGGACAAATATTCAACAGCAACGCTGCCTCATTTTTACTTTTCTGATACGTTATTAGTGTGTTAGTATAAAGCTTTTTCAAGATGGCTAATTTCTTGTCTGTAATGTTTTTACACATCGTTAATCGATAAGTATTCTTGATTTGCTCATCAATTGTTTCCCCGCTTGCTTCCATCTTCTTGGCTAGGCTTTTAGCACATTCTAAATAAACGGGGTCATTTAAGGTAACAAGTGCCTGCAAAGGTGTATTGGTTCGGATTCTCCTAGCCAAACAAATATCACGGTTTGCTCCATCAAAAGTTATCATGGATGGATAAGGCGTTGAACGACGCCAATAAGTGTATAAAGCCCGTCGATATTTATCTTCCTTATCACTTAGTTTCCAAGCCATACTACTATAGGGCGTATTCCAAATGCCATCTGGCTGATACGGCATAACACTTTTACCATACATTTTATAGCTCAATAAACCACTTACCAACAATGCTTGGTCTCTGATTTGTTCGGCCGACAAACGTACTCTTGGCCCACGAGCCAACAAGCGATTCATCGGGTCTTTTTCTAATAAATCTTCATTAGCTTTTGAATCTTGCTGATATGTTGCCGACATGACGATTTCCTTCAACAGCTTTTTAGGTTTCCATTGATATTCATCCATAAATTTTATAGCCAGAAAATCTAATAATGCTGCATTAGTAGGCGTGAAACCTTGTGTACCAAAATCCTCTAGGGTTTCTACCAAGCCCGTTCCAAAAAGTTGCTCCCAAAAACGATTCACCGCCACTCTGGCAGTCAATGGATTTTCGTTACTCCCTAGCCACATGGCTAAACCTAAACGATTTTTAGGCGCTCCTTTCGGTAATCTTCCCAAGGCTTCAGGAATATCTGGTTGTACTACTTTCGTTTTTGCTAACCAATTCCCTCGCTCCCAAACATTGGTTTGTCGGGCATATTCAAGAGGGTTATCGAGCATAACGGGCGTGTTTTCAGTATTTGCCCTTATTAATTCCAAAAAGGATTGTTTTTTTTCATTGTACTCTGGCTTTCCTTTGCCCGGAAATTCAGGTAATAAGGTAAAACTTCCAATCACACAAGTACTTTGGTCTGGTTTGACTTTTGCATTCTTGAAAGTCAAGTACCAATCCTGTCGACCGCTCATTTTGGGTAAATCATATAATTGATAGTCCCATGAGTTAGTCCATCCTCCTTTTTGCGTAGTGTCTAATTTTATCGTCGTGAGTACTTTCCCTGTCAATGAGCCTAAGCGAATTTCCATCAACGTTGGGCTTCCTGTTTTGTTTCCATACGCTACCAAAAGCTGTCTTTTGCCCTCCACAGGCAAAGACTTAAACCTTACCGAACCGCCATTTCTTACGCCTAGATATTTATTATCAGCCAATGCCCCATTAATAAATTGGTCGCCCGCATGCGGATGAATTTTAGGTTCTAGAAAAGTCAAATATTGCGTAATTTCTTTTTCTTGCTCACTATTGAAATTAGTTTTTAACCACGTTTGTAATTGAGTTAATCGCTGTTGGTCTTCTGGTTTATTAAATTGTCTGAGATAAGGAGAATCGTCTGGTACATCTTCATCACGAGTATTGTAGAAAAACGCCATTGATTTATAATAGTCTTCATGACGAATAGGGTCATACGGATGCGAGTGGCATTGTACACAAGCAAAGGTTGTAGACTGAAATACCTCCCAAGTAGTATTTACTCTATCTACCATCGTAGCATTTCTAAACTCTTCGTCGTCAGTACCACCCTCATCATTATTAACAGTATTCCGATGAAAGGCCGTAGCGATATATTGTTGTTCGCTTGGGTTTTTCAATAAATCACCCGCCAGTTGTTCTTTAATAAACTGCGTGTAAGGCATATCTTGGTTAAATGCCTTGATGACGTAATCTCTGTATTGCCAGATATTCCTGCCTTCATCTTTTTCATAGCCTTTTGTATCTGAATACCTAGCCATATCCAGCCACATCCCTGCCCACCGTTCACCAAATTGTGAGGATGCCAGCAGGCTATCTACCATCTTTTCATAGGCATTATCACTATCATCCTTCATAAATTCCTCTATTTGTTTTTCGGTAGGTGGTAAGCCTGTTAAATCCAAACAAAGTCTTCTTAATAATATCGATTTTTCCGCTTTAGTTGAAGGTTTTAAGCCTTCTTGCTCCAATTTATTTTTTACAAAATAGTCAATGTCATTCTTCTCCCATTTATCACCAAACAAACTAAAGAATCCTGCAAAAAAGCCTTTGTTCGGCACTGCAGGCATCTCTGGTTTTACAAAAGCCCAATGCTCGCCCCAATTTGCTCCTTGATTCACCCATTTTGTTAATATTTCTATCTCTTCTTTTTTCAGAGGCTCTTTTTTCAAAGGCATCCTTTCTTCAGGGTCTTTATGCGTAAGTCTGATAATAAATTCTGAATGCTCAGCATCGCCTGGGATAATAGCTGGCTTTCCTGATTCGGTTTTTCCCAACGCCTCTTCTCTAAATAGCAAACTGAATCCGCCTTGCTTTTTTACCCCTCCATGACAAGCAATACAATGCTTGTTCAAGATGGGTTTTACTTGCGTACTATAATCTACCTCATTGCCTGTTTTATTCAGGGAATACAGCGAATATCCCCCAATAATGACAATAGAACCGATAAAGATTAATTTACTAATATTCATATTTTTACGAATCTTACAATGTAGTGACCCTTACTTATCAAAACAGTTCACAGTAAAAACCCTATCTATATGCTAAATACTTTTGAATGAGTTTTTTCCCGTTTAATTGTAAACTATTATTTTAAATCAATGGCAGTTTACAAGCTTGCCCTATAAAGATGGATAATGTACTGGAAAATATCATCTATGTTGATGAAAAAGCGAAAAACAAAAACAGTATGTACCAAGTATCCTTATCCTTAATTACGATTGATATTTTGAAATAATCTAATATTTAATTGCAAACTTACCTGTTTAAAGGCTACATTTACATGACTCTTTTTATGAAAAACATAGATAATATTATTATATATATACTTCAATGACTACAAGAGAAGAAGGCTTTTTAGGACAACGGACATACATTATGCCTCATGAGTTATTGTCAAGAGTTATTAAGCACCCATTAGTCGAAACCTTATATATTACTGACATTGGGTATTATCTCAAAGCAAATAACCATGCTTGCGAACGTAAAAATGGTTGTGGACAGCATATTCTAATATATTGTTTAGAGGGCGAAGGCTGGTATATGGTAGATAACCAAAAGTATTTTGTCAATCAAGACCACTTTTTTATTATTCCTGCTAATATTCCACATAGCTATGGTGCCAATATTGATAATCCATGGACAATCTATTGGGTACATTTCGTTGGTACACTATCGGCACATTATATAAACTTCTTATTTGAAAACACTAAAAATTATTCGCCTGTAGCATTGCTTCCCAACAATCAGCGTTTAGTGATGTTTGATGATATTATTTCGCATATCGAAATGTCATTCAATGATGATAACATCGTTTATGCAAACGCACAATTCGCCCATTTTCTAACTACTTTCAAAGCTTCTGTTTTTAACCCCAATCCTCAACACACTACAGAAACTGACCCTATCAGTAAGGTAATTGCTTATATGAAAAAACACCTGACTGAAACACTCACGTTGGAACAATTGGCAGATGTAGCAGGAATGTCTGCATCGCATTTCTCAGCAGTTTTTCGACAGAAAGTACAAAGTTCCCCAATCAACTTTTTCACTTTTCTCAAAGTACAACAAGCCTGTAGCTTATTAGAACATAGCAAATTAAGAGTAAAGGAAATTGCTTACACCATTGGTTATAATGACCCTTATCATTTTAGTAGAATATTTACGACAGTGATGGGTATTTCACCTCGTGAATTCCGTAAAAAAATAAAAGAATAGGTTGACTTATAAAGTAATCAGCATAAAAAAAGCGACTCTGATTGCTCAAAGTCGCTTTTTTTCTTAGGAAATGTTATGATTATCTTGGACGACCACCACCGCCACCAGTAGTTGCTGGAGCTGCTTGTTGTTGCTGACCGCCGCCGTTTCCGCCACCGTCGCCACCATCTTTCAAGTCATCGTTATTAACAGATTTCTTTCTCTTTTTAGGTGCATCAAAAGACATCTTACCAATACGGTAACTGAAGTTAATTTTAAAGTTCATGTTACGTAAAGTAGTAGTACTTTGCTGAGAAATCGTCGAAGATTCTATGTTATTATTAATCTTGAAACCATTAGGTGTAAAGAAGTTTTCAGCTCCAAAACCGATACTTCCTTTTTTGTTTGCCAAGTCTTTCTTAATACTTAAACTGTAAATTCCGAAACCTCCTTGGCTACCTTGTAATTGTACTTGATTACCACGATAGAATGAGAACGCCTGAAAGCCCCAGCCTTTAGAAAGGTTATAACTACCAAACATTCTAAAGCTTGCTACCCATCCTTGGTTTTTAGCATTCAAAAGTGGGTCAGGGTTGTTGTTATTCAAAACAGCATAATAAATATCTGTTCCTCCGCCTAATTGGAATTTGTTAGAGATATTCACACTACCAAACAAGTTCATTCCATAAGCATCTTCATTACCAATGTTACGGTAAGAAGTTAAAAGGAATGGTCTGCCTTGGGCATCTACTTCATTTGTACGAATACTTTGGATAGAACCTGTAGTATTACGCATAAACAATGCTGTTGTCAAGAACGTATTTTTAAAGAATGTATTTATCGTAAATTCATAGTTGTTGGTGAATTCAGGCGATAAGTTTGGATTACCTTCTGTAACGTTTGAAGGGTTTGAAGCATTACGATTCGGGTTTAAAAACTGTAATGATGGTCTTTGAATACGACGGTTATAAGCCAATTTCAAAGTAGTTCCCCCTTTCAAGCTTTTTGATACGTTGAAACTTGGTACCAATGTTCCGTAGCTTGGAATATCAATATTATTCTTTGCTCCACCTTCCGTTGTTTGAATCGCATTGATGTCAGTATGTTCATAACGTACACCACCTTTGAAGCTATATTTTTGCTTAGTTGTTAAGGTATAAGAAAAATAAGATGCTGCAATGTTTTGGTCGTAATCTAATGCTCCATTATTTCCAACTTGAGTAAACGTACTATTTACTTTTCTGAAAATTCCTTTTCCACCAAATTCAATCATTTGTGTTTTACCAATTGGTGATTGATAATCTGCTTGAAGTGTAGTTTCTTGGTTATAACTTGGGTTGATATTCGAAATACGGTTTCTACCTAATTGAACTAAAGAGTCAGATAAACCATAAATAATGTTCGTGAAATTATTTTTACGATCATTACGACTATACTGTGCTGACAAACTTAACTCTTGCTGAGGCTTTTTGAACGTATGCGTATAGTCAACGTTTAAATCTATCGTTCCAGAATTATCTTTCGTTTCTACATCACGTACTGTTGTTGTATTACTTCCATTTGTTCTGATAATGTTTGTAGATAATGCATCTTGAAAAGTATTCTGATTTCTTGCACCATAACGAGCAGAAGCAGTGATTGAGTTAGACTTATTAATATCCCAGTCCCATCCAAATTGATAAGAACCAAACAAACCATCATTTCTAGTTGATGCACTTTGTTTCGTAATTGTTCCATCAGATTTAGCTAGCTGTGTATTAACAAACTCACCATTTACATTATAGTTAGCACGGCCAAAACCACCTAAAGAGAAACCCATGTTTCCTTTTCTATAGTTTCCGTTCAATGACATGTTAGCACCACGAATACCTACACTGCTATCCAAGTTTAGGGTTAAACCTTGTAGAGTATTCTTTTTAGTGATGATGTTGATAATCCCTGATGACCCTTCAGCATCGTACTTAGCAGAAGGCGAAGTAATTACTTCAACAGACTTAATCATGTCTGATGGAATTTGTTTCAAGGCATCTGCAATACTACTAGCTACAATTGTTGAAGGTTTATTATTAATCAACACCTTTACGTTTTGGCTACCACGAAGTGTAACGTTACCATCCAAATCTACTGATAACGAAGGTACTTTTCTTAATACATCTGTTGCGTCACCACCTTTGTTAGTTGCATCTTTTTCAGCATTGTAAACCATTCTGTCAACTTTGTCTTCAATCAAAGAACGCTGACCTTCTACGGTTACTTCTTGTAAAACTTGACTTGTTTGGTTTAATTTAATCACACCTAAATCAATGTCATCGTTTTTGTTCACAATTTTCACATCAATTCTTTTTGAGTGATAACCCAAAAATGAAATAGCCAATACGTAATCACCAGTAGCTACTTTTGCTAATGTAAATTTACCTTTATCATCACACACTGTTCCGTCAACAGGTTTGTTAGTTGCTTTCGCTAATAATGCCACACTCGCAAATTCAACAGCTTTAGTCGCTGATGAGTCGATTACATAACCAGTAATTTTTGCTGACCCTTTTGGCGCAGCTTGAGCCGTTCCCGGAATAGCAGTAGCTTCTTTGGGACGTCCGCCACCCATTCCGCCCATTCCCCCTACTGGAAACTGTGCAAAAAGGTTGGTGCATATAAGGCTAAATAACGTTAAGGATAATAATATTTTTTTCATAAATATATTTTTAAAATGTTCGCTCTTTTCTTTAATCAGAAGCAAAGTTGGAGTAAATAATTTGTTGTAAGAATTAAAAAAGTACAAATGGATTGAATTTGAGATAAGTGGGAAACCCACAAAATTTATCGATTAGACACTCTTAGAACACAAAAATTGCACTGTCTTCTCTTAGATTTAGACAATTTTCGACCAAATACAGAAGTGTGTCGGTGAATGACAATTTTTTATGGACTCAATTTAAAGAAGCTAGAAAAGGCTGATACACAATACCTTTTCTAGGCAATGAGTATGAAATTTATTGCTGATTTAACCTATTTTCTCACCTTGTTTATAGGTGTATTCGGGAGAAAGCAATTATAAACAGTCATTAGTAGTTAGTGTTATGAATAACCTTACCTGTTATCTTCTGTAGAATTTTAGTCGCATGAATCCTTGAATTTTCAATAAATAAGGAATGCGTATTCATTCCTCCACAAATTACCCCTGCTAGATATATATTGGGTAAATTTGTTTCCTGTGTGTCGTCATTATACGTAGGTTTTAGGATTTCATCATTTGATAACGTAATTCCTATTTTCCGTAAAAAATCTAAGTTAGGTTGATAACCCGTCATCGCAATGACATAATCGTTTTCAATCGTAATAATTCCTTCGGGCGTTTGGATATCTATTTCATGTGGACGAATACTGGCAACCTCTGAATTGAAATAGGCTTTGATAGAACCTTCCTTGATTCTGTTTTCAATATCTGGCTTAGCCCAATACTTTACCCTGTTTCCTATTTCGTCCTGTCTGATAACCATTGTTACGCTTGCTCCTTTTCGCCAAGTTTCTAAGGCTGCATCAACCGCAGAATTATTGGCACCAACTACTACTACATTTTGTAAAGCATAAAAATGCGGTTCTTCGTAATAGTGTGTTACTTTTGGTAAGTCTTCACCAGGAACATTCATCAAATATGGAATATCATAAAAACCTGTGGCAATAATAATATGCTGTGCTTGATATTCGCTTTTAGTAGTTTTAATGGTATAAATAATATCTTCTTTTTCGTCCGACTTGTCGATTTGCTCAACACCTTCGAAAAGTTTTATATGCAACTTTCGGTGAATAGCTACCCTCCGATAATATTCTAAGGCTTCAGAACGAGTTGGTTTAGCATTATTTGAAACAAAAGGGACATCACCAATTTCAAGTCTGTCCGAAGTACTAAAAAAGGTCATGTTTGAAGGGTAATTGTAAAGCGAATTTACCAGACATCCTTTTTCTAAAATCACATAGCTTAATCCAGCTGTTTGGGCTTCTAATCCACAAGCCAAACCAATAGGTCCTCCACCAATAATAACCAAGTCGTAATGTTGCATATAAGTAATAATTGTGAATTGAGAGTGGTGAGTCTTCCGTCAATGCGATTCTGAGAGCTACATCTTAACTCACTCAACAACATCATTTATTTTAATAGACACTTATCATCTTTTAATAGAACAAGTTTCTCTGTCTTTCTAACACACAAAACCCCGCAAGAGTTCTGCAACACTTGCGGGGTTTAAGCATTTAGCATTTATTCATGCTATATTTACTCTCCACTCTTTACAGATGAAGCACCAGACACATCAGATCTTACTGATGGCTGTCCTTTGTATCTTACGGATGAAGCACCACTTGCTTCTACATTCAATGTTTTACTAGCGTTTACTCTAGCAGAACTTGCACCAGAAACTTCAGCATCTACATCTCTTGCTACAAAGTTGTATGAATCTACATTACTTGCACCAGAAAGGTCAAAGTTAAGCTTAGAGGTTTTACCGTTTAATTTTACCCTAGATGCTCCAGAGCAATCTAAATTCACTTTGTCGGCATTGATACTAATTTCAGTATTGGCAGCGCCTGAAAATTTCAACGTCACATCTTCTAAATCATTGAAACCTGAGATTTTAGATCTAGTAGCACCCGAGAAATCTACTTGTTTTAGGTTGGGCATAACAATCGTAAAAGATACTTTCTTACGGTTATTATTCCATTTCCAACCACCATTTGAATTACGGTATTTGGCTATAAGCGTTGTGCCACTTACCTTAACTTCCAAATCTTCAATGTCTTCAGTACGTTCAGCATCCACTAATACTTTGTAGGCATTGCCATACTTTACATCAATGATAAAAGCACTTGACATATCTAATTTATCAAAACCTTTCAAAGAAAACTCTTTGGTATTCTGAGCAAACATTACGTTGGCAATTCCTAATAAAAAACTCAATAATAAAGTGTTACGAAAGTAGGTTTTAGTATTCATGTCTTTGTTGTTTTTATTTTTTATTAAGATGCAATGTATGCTACAAAGGTTGCACACTTGTTCTTTTTTTTATAAAAGGTTTAGTATTATGATAAAACGGCTATTATTAGTCTTGTTCTTTTTCTATAGAACCGCCCTCTTGTACTGAACGATTCACTGAAGGTTCGCCACGATAACGAATAGAACCGAAGCCTACAGTTTTGGCATCTAGTTTTTCACGAACATTGATTTCTGCTGAAGCTGTGCCTTTTACTTCTAAAGTGGCACTGACAACATCCAAATCGAACGATTCTAATTTTGATTCATTGTCTAGTTTAGCTTTCAATTTGTTGTAATTTCCGCTAACCTTTAGTTTAACACCATTAGCAAGGTCAACCAAAAGTTCTTCTCCGTCAAAATTCTTTATTTTACTAGTTCCCACACCACCTTTAATAGCAAAGCCTTTTAATCTTGGCATACTAATGTGAATATCATAAATATCACTTGGCTTTTGTCCGTCTTTGGCTTCAATAATCAATGTACCGTCAGACACCGTATATTTCAATTTTTCAAGGGCATTTTCCCCAGCGCTACTTACTTCTACACTAAACTCGTCTGCTTGATTTACCAATACATTCGATATACCAGACAGGTTGACTCTTATGTTTTCAAAATCTTTTAATGGCAAAGTCTGAATAGATACGCCCTCAGGGAAACCATATTGCTCATCATCTGAATTATGGTCTGAATTTCTTTTTGGGAAACGGTTCTCACAAGTAAGGTCTCCGTCTTTGGTAAACTTCCAGATTGAGCCTTTGAATAAATCTCCTGTACTTTCATCAAAATATCCACCATCAAAATTGTTATCTACAAAACTTGCAAAGCCACGAGTCATCGAGAATGTTTTTCCATAAGGAATATATACTTTCATTCTGATTCTTTGGTCACGGAAATGAGCATCATCTTTGAATTCAAATCTGTCATCAAATTTCAAAACAGAGTCTTTCTGAACGATATTATACATAACAGACATTGCATTGATTTCTGCATCTTTTTTGTCAGCACCATCTGCTCTGAAAATTTTCTCAATTTTAATGTCAGTACCATCATAGCCAATTAGCTCAACAGAAGGCTCCCAGTCTTGATCCAACCCTGTATAATTGATATCGAAGATAGGAGTTTTCTGATTGAAGTTAAACGTTACGTTTTCTTCAATAGAGGCTGTTTTTGCAAAGTTTTTAGCATACTTTACACCCGTGTACATAGAACTAAGCAAGCCAATCAAGAACACCCCTAGTAAGCTTTGCCAAACGATTGCATTGAAAAGGTTTCGGCGAATGACCAATGAAATACCAGCACAAGCCACTACAAATGCAGGAACTGCCAATGTTAGGAAACCACCTAAAAATAATAATGGAGAAGCATCACGTGCAATCAAACCTATAGGTAAATGGTCACCAATATATACGTTAGCATTTTCCAACGCTGTTAAGCCTACAAAAAGCGAAAAGAAAAGTGCTATGATAAAGATTACTCCCGAGAAAGTCATCATCCCTCCCACAAAGATTCTGGCAATGGATGCTAAAAAAACTGTAAATGGTCCTAATGCTTTAAATACTTGCGAAATAACACGGAAAGGTAATAACAAGATTCTAGTGAGTGTATCCTCAGGTTTACCTTCTGAATGCAACGTTCTTTTGATGTTTGATTCGATGTTTTCAAGCGTAATAGGTTCGCCCGACATTTGCATTTTATCTGTCAAAGACTTCGCTTCTGGTGCTATCGCCCACAGGATTAAATATAATACAACGCCCGAACCAAAAAGGAAAATACTAAGTACAAATACAAAACGAAGCATACCTAAATCCCAACCTGTATAAGAGGCTATACCGCTTACTACGCCCCCCATTACTTTGCCGTCTGGGTTAAGGTAAAACTTACGGATTCTATCGTCTTCTTCCAATGCTGCATTCGCAGGGAAAGCAATCCAACAAGCGATGTATAACACGAATGTTACGCCGCTTAATATGCCTGCTGTAATCGGACCTATGCCTAGTAAGAAAAATAAAAATGTTAAGCGAATCCAAAGTGGGTCAAAGCCCAAATTATGAGCAAGTCCTGCACAAACGCCACCTAATAGTTTTCTTTTGACATCTCTGTAGAGTTTTCTATCATGTGATGCAAACCTACTATTTTCATAAGTATGTGCTTTACGCTCTTGATATTCCTCTTGTTTTTTCTCTTCTTTAGGTTCTTCTTTTTTCTGTCCACCTACAGCAAAGTCTTCATCTTCTTCGATGGCGGCGAAATCAGACACAGAACCCATTGAGGCAATTAAGCCATCTACATCTTCAATGGTAATTACTTGAGAATCTTCACTTTTATGTTTAGTCCAAAATTTTTCAGCAATTCTGGCTTCGATGTCTGCAACAATTTCTTTTGAGCCTTCATAAGAAGCAAAATATTTCTGAATAGATTTCAGATAGGCATTTAATCGCTCGAAGCCGTCTTCTTCGATATGAAAAACTATGCCTGCAATATTGATTGATATGGTCTTTTTCATGTTTGAATGAATATATGAGTTAATACCCAAATGCTATTATTAGTTTTGTCTGGTTGGCGTTTAGCATATTTTCTTAAACTCCTTCCTGCTCTGACTCTTTGTTATGATGATGAAAAGAATCATGAATTATTTGATTGACAGATGCTTGTAATTCACTCCAAGTTTCGCCAAACTGAACCAAAAATGTTCTTCCAGTATCTGTTAGGATATAATATTTTCTTGGAGGCCCTGATACCGACTCTACCCATTTGTAATCTAACAATCCCGAGTTTTTTAACCGTGTAAGCAAAGGATAGAGCGTTCCTTCCACAACCATTATTTTGGCAGAAGTTAGCTCCTCAAGCATATCAGAGGCGTAAACTTCTCCTCTGGAAATGATGTGCAGGATACAAAATTCTAAAATTCCTTTCCGCATCTGCACTTTGGCATTTTCTAAATCCATATGTATATGTTCTGTTTATATTGTTGGTCTCAAAGTGTTCAACCCTGAATAATAAGCTATTGATTGCGGGCTGTGATATTGGCTTTTCATGTTGAATAAATGGCTTACTAACTGTTGTTTCATTACTCAATGTATAAAGCTTGTGAATCAAACCTTGAACAAAGATATAAAAAGGTACTATGCGATGCAAGGTACTATGGTAAAATATTTTTTGATTTATACAAAAGGATTAAAATAATTACGAAAGGCAAAAGAAAGTCAGTAAAAACTAAGAGGGAAAAAGTAGCATTGGGCTAAAAAAAATTTAGCGAACCTTAATAAGGTTCGCTAAAATGTATCACTAACACACCAAAATATGGTTTCGAGTTTAAAGAGCATAACTCTTCTTGCTAAAAACCTATTTGAATTTATAGATATCACTATTTACTTCATAAGTAAATAGCTAAATTGATCTTCACTTGAAAGAATTAAATAAAACCTAAAGTAAATGATAATAACAAACTTATAACAATAACTTGTTAATTCAAATTTGAATTATATTTTTCTTGAGTAATGGAAAAAAACTTGTTATTTATTATCAATCTGTCT
>NZ_JBWKYN010000029.1:0-41735 GCF_059423785.1 Arcicella sp. GW458-12-2-14-TSB2
ATTATATAATAAGGCTGATTGAACAAAATAATTCGCCTTTTTGTAGTATTATTGACCCCAAAAAATATAAAAAAAACTATATGATTATCATATAGTTCTATTTCCCGTAAAATATTTCTGTTCAATCAAAGGCTACTTTTTCTCTTTTTCCAACTGCTTTGAGTGCATGTATTCGGTGGGTGTAATATTAAAATGCTTTTGGAAATTGCGGGCAAAGTTACTTTGTGAGCTAAAGCCGACCATGTAAGAAACTTCGAAAATGCGATGATTTCCTTGGGCTAACAACTCTGCTGCTTTCTTGAGGCGAGTAATATTGATTAATTCGATGGGAGTTAAGACAGAGATAGCTTTAATTTTTCTGTAAAGAGTAATACGGCTCATATTCATAATTTCAGCCAGTTTTTCTACATCCAAATCAGTATCTTCAATGTTTTTGGTAATCGTATCATGTAGACTTTCCAGAAACAATTCATCCGCTTTGGAATGTGCCATGCTCTTAATATGAATCAAGGGAGAATTAGCAAAGTATTCACGAATAATATTTCGATTGTTCAACAAACTTGCCATTTGAGCTTGGAGGTATTCTTTGGAAAAAGGTTTTTCAATGTAGGCATCTGCCCCTAATTCTAATCCTTCTACCTTTGCTTGTATTGAGTTTTTTGCCGTAAGTAGTATGACTGGAATATGTGAAAATTCAAAGTTAGACTTTATTCTTTTACATAATTCAAACCCATCCATCACGGGCATCATTACGTCGCTGATGACCAATTGAATAGCCTCTCGTTCCAATATTTTCAATGCCTCTGCTCCATCTTCAGCTTTCAAAATAGTATATTTATTTCTTAACATTCTTTCTAAAAACTCTAGAATTTCTTCATTATCATCAACAAGTAAAATGATGGGTTGCATATCGTTTGTCATTAATTTCTAAGCGTTGAGTTGGTTTCTACTGGTAATTTTAATACAAATACAATTGAGCCATCTATCGTTTCCTTCAAAAATAAATCTCCATGAAGCAATTCTGTCAACGACCTCGCCAAGGCTAAGCCAATACCTGTCCCTTCTTGTTTCGACTCTTTCAGGCGATAAAAAGGCTCAAAAATCTTTTCTTTCATCTCAAAAGGAATACTCAAACCATCATTTTCAAATTCAATCGTAATATAAACGGGATTTTCAGCTAAAGGTAATAATCGAATGGCTACCTTCTTTTTGGCAAATTTAATAGCATTGCTGAAAAGATTACTGAGGATTTTGTTCAGTGCTTCTTCATCAACCAATACGAAAATATCATTGGGAGGGTACGCTATGGTGTAATCCAGCTTTCGTTTTTTGGTTAATAAAGCAAAATTTGAATAAGCGTCTTTCAACATTTCAGTGATGTTTACTCGTACAAAATCTACCGTAAAGCTATTCGTTTCTACTTTCCTAAAATCCAGAATTTGTGTTACTAGTGCAATGAGGCGATTCGTGTTCCTGTCCATCATCATTACATCATCTTTAATATCAGGAATACCATCTACTTGCTCAAGCAGGTTTTCCACTGGCCCTTTTATTAAAGTAAGGGGAGTCCTGATTTCATGGGCTAGATTGGTAAAGAAGTCAATCTTAGCTTCATATATTTCCTTTGCTTTTTTATCTTCTATAATGGTAAGATAGCTTCGTAACAAGTAATAAATCAGCGATAATCCAAGAATGGCATATAAGAGATAAGCCCAGATGGTAGCCCACCACGGAGGTAAGATATTGATTACCAATAACTTTTCTTCTTTACTCCAATTGCCATTGATAAATGCTTTTAAACGAAAAGTGTATTTTCTTGGCGAAAGATTGGTGAAATATACTTTACGATTGGGCTTAATAGCTGTCCATTCTTTGTCCAATCCCTGCATAAAATAGCTATATTCCGTCATTTCCGGCGAGACATAGCTCAAGGCTGCAAAGTCGATATTAAAAGACGATTTGTCATAAGGCAGGGTGATTTCATTGGTATAAATAATAGATTTCTTCAAAAATGAATGTGCTCCATCAATGGTTTGTTCTTTATTTTCTACCCGAAAATCAGTAATATAAATGGGGGCTGTACTGTTGGTTTTTACAATTTTATCAGGCTCAAAGGTTATCATTCCTTTTACACTTCCGAAATACATTTTCCCTGCAGCATCTTTATAGCCCGAATTATAATTGAATTGATTACTCAATAAACCATTGTCTTTAGTATACGTCACAATCTCTTTATTGTCAGGGTTTAGGTGTACTAATCCTTTCGAGGTCGTCACCCACATTTTATGATTATTGTCTTCCAGCGCCTTGTAAATAAAATTGCTAGGAAGTCCATCATTAGTGGTAGTACTCGTAAGGGTTTTTCTGTCCTTACTCAGTTTGCAAAGTCCGCCACCTTCCGTAGAAAACCATATACAATGTTTGCTGTCTTCGTAAATAGCATTGATGTCATTATTGGTCAGGCTGTTTTTATTATGAGGGTCGTGTTTGAAAGATCCTTTTTCTTTGGTAATAGGATTAAAATAGAATACTCCCCCATGCGTCCCCATCCAAATAGTATGGTTATAATCTTCTATCAACGAAGAAACCCAAATATTAGCAGGGGCTTCTGGTACTGCCTCAAAGCCATCAATTGTAGGATTATATTTTAACAAAGCATTAGAATTACCTACGTAAATATCTCCAGATTTTGTTTGTAAAAAACTAACGATGAAACTACTCCTCAAATCATTTTTCCCTGTCCCTTCATCATAATGCTTTCGTACTTTTCCTGTGCGGATATCCATAATATCCAACCCATGTTCGAATGTGCCTATCCATACATCATTGCCTGCCGTCAATAATCCATGAATATTTGAATAGGCAATACTTGTATTTTCTCCAGTAGGCATAAACTGTGTAATGTCTCCCGTTTTAGGATTCAGCTTACTCAGTCCTACATCTTCTGTACCAATCCAAATATTTCCCAAACGGTCTTCACAAATCTCCCTGATAGCATTACCACTGATAGATTTCTTTGAATTATCTGCAAAATATTTCTGAAACAGTGAATGTTCTTTGGCATAATAGTTAATACCGCCAAAGTAGGTGCCGACCCAAACACCCCCTTCCTTATCTTTACAAAGAGAGTAAACAGCATTATCAGACAATGAAAAAGGGTCGAGGAATTTCTTTTTAAGGTTCGTAAATTGTTTACTATTGGTATTCAAGATAAAAATGCCCGATTCTGTAGCAATCCATAATTCATGAGCAGTATATTGTTGAATATCGCGTACATGTACTTTGGTTTTATCGGGGTTGATGCTCAATACATCTTTGTAGGTGGCCGTTGGTATATCAAATTCTTTTAATCCTTGGCTCGCTGTGCCAATATACATGGTATGTTTGCCCACAAAATACATTTTATGTATCCAGTGTGAAGAAACCTTAGGCGAATGCTTAAAAACATCATAGCTTTCAAAAGCACCCGTTTTTGCATTAAATTTTTTAATTACCCCCTTGTCTGTAGAAGTCCATACTTCTCCATCATCATCGATTGCCAATGAAGTAACAGGGAAAAACTTAGACAAAGGAAAGACCGTAGTAGTTTTGGTTTCAAAGTTATACCTACAGAGTGTTAATTGGGTAATAAACCAAAGCTGGTTTTTCCCATCTATTTCTAACCTATTTATTTCATTAAATTTTCCTGAATCTAACAAACGCACTAATTGCTCTTTTTGATTATCAAAATAGAATAATCCCTTTGTCGAACCTACCCAAAGCACTCCTTTTTTATCTGTTTTTAAACAATTAATCAAGTCTGGTTTAAAATCATGTAGCCCTTCGGTGGTTTTATAAATTTTAAAATGATACCCATCAAAACGATTTAGTCCGTCTTTGGTTCCAAACCACAGAAAGCCATTTTTGTCTTGGGTAGTGCAATAAACAGTATTGTTTGAAAGACCATTTTCTACCTGATAGTGCCTAAAAAAATAGGATTGAGCCATACCATGGTATGAACAAAACGACAAAATTGCGATGGCTCGTAAAAGGAATGATATATGTTTTTGTTTTTTCAAATAGTAAAATAGACGCTAATAATGAAAGATTGTCTTTGTGATATAAAGGTAAGAAATTATAAGACAGGCAATATGAAATGAAACATTTTGAAGAAATAATGATACTTATTGAATTGGGTATGGAAGATTGAAAGTCTAATTTTGTACTCATCTCTTCATGTCCTTTGTTTAGGTAGCTGACTAATATATTCAATAATTTAACATAATGAAAAAACTGATTCTTTTAGGCTTGGTATTTTGTAAAACAGCCTTGACTTTTGCCCAAAGTACCAAAGCTCCAGCCTATCCTCTCATTACACACGATCCGTATTTTAGTATTTGGTCAACCACCGACAATTTGAATGCTTCGCCTACCAAACACTGGACAGGCACTGACCATTCGCTAATCGGTATGTTGAATGTAGATGGACAAACCTACCGTTTTTTAGGTGACGAACCTATTAGCTACAAAGCAATACTTCCTGCTGGTGATGAAGTAAATTATGCTACAAAATATACAGAAACCACTCCGTCTGCAAATTGGATGAGTCCAGATTTTGACGATAGTCAATGGAAGAATGGTTTAGCACCTTTTGGAAATACCAAAGGGGTTTCCAAAACCTTATGGTTGAGTAAGGACATTTGGGTTCGTCGTGAATTTACCTTAGAAACGCTTAACCTAAAAGACCCCATCTTGAAACTTCAACACGATGACAACGTAAAAGTATATATGAACGGGGAATTGATTTTTGATGCAGGTTGTTGCGCAGGTAAATATCTATACTTGCCTATGTCGAATGACATGAAAAGTAAATTGAAGAAAGGGAAAAACGTTTTTGCAATTCATGTAATCAATACTGGCGGGGAAGCCTTATTGGACTTCGGTATTGTTCAGAAGAATATTCCTGTTGCTAATACGAGCATGCACGTTGCGCAACAAAAAAGTGTAAAACTAAATGCCACACAGACTATTTATGAATTTACTTGTGGTAAAACAGACCTTACGCTTACTTTCACATCTCCTTTATTAATTAACGACCTAGATATTTTAGCCAGACCAGTGTCATACATTAGTGCCAAAGTAAAGTCGAATGATAATGCTGTACATCAGGTGAAACTGTATCTAGGCACTTCTACTAATATTGCAGCAAATACAAGTTCGCAACAAATTAATGCTCAGAAATACAACAGTAACAACCTGAGTATTCTAAAAGCTGGGACAATAGAACAACCTGTTTTAGAGAAAAAAGGGGATGACCTTCGTATTGACTGGGGCTATATGTATGTAGCAACGCCCACAGGAACGAATGTGAAACAATCTATCACCAATACTTTACCAAATCCGTTTCAAGCAGCTACTAAGGACATTTTGACAGGTAAAAAACTGGTACTCAATACTATCGTAGACATGGGTAAAATCGCAAGTTCAGGAAAAGAACAGCTGATTATGTTAGGCTATGACGATTTGTATTCAATTCAATATTTTGGTAAAAATCTACGTCCTTGGTGGAATACAAATGGACAGACAACTATGGAACAGCAACTTACCTTGGCATCACAAGAATATACTTCAATCATCAAAAAATGCGAAAGTATTAATGAGATGATTCATAATGATGCTTTGAAAGCAGGAGGAGAAAAATATGCCAAATTATGCGAATTGGCCTATCGGCAGAGTATTGCCGCACATAAATTATTAAAAAGCCCAGAAGGAGAAACTTTATTTTTATCAAAAGAGAATTTTAGTAATGGATCTATCAATACTGTTGATGTAACTTATCCTTCTGCTCCTCTTTTCTTGGTTTATAATCCTGAATTATTGAAAGGGATGTTAAATGGAATTTTTTATTACAGCGAAAGTGGCAAATGGACAAAACCTTTCCCAGCTCACGATTTAGGGACTTATCCACTTGCTAACGGACAAACCTATGGTGAAGATATGCCTGTAGAAGAATGTGGCAACATGATGATTCTGGTAGGGGCTATTTGTAAAGCTGAAGGGAATATAGACTATGCCAAAAAACATTGGAAAACAATGAATATTTGGGCTGACTTTCTAGCCAAAGATGGTTTCGACCCTGCTAATCAGTTGTGTACAGATGATTTTGCAGGTCATTTAGCACGCAATATCAACCTTTCTGCTAAGGCGATTGTAGCACTTGAAACTTTTTCACAGTTGGCCAAACAAATGGGCGAAACAACTACTTTCCAAAAATACGATTCAATTACCAAAGGTTTTGTGGTAAAATGGATGGAGATGGCAAAGGATGGCGACCACTATGCCTTAACTTTTGATAAAAAAGGGACATGGAGCCAAAAGTATAACTTGGTTTGGGACAAGGTTTTGAACTTAAATTATTTCCCGAAAGAAGTATTTGATACGGAAGTGAAGTTTTATTTAACTAAGCAAAATGAGTTTGGATTGCCACTTGATAGCAGAGCTACTTATACTAAATCTGACTGGGTAATCTGGACATCAGTATTGGCAAACGACTACAAAGATTTTGAGGCCTTGGTAAACCCAATGTTTGATTATGTCATCAAAACATCGTCTAGGGTTCCTATTAGCGACTGGCACCAAACCACTACTGGAAAAATGGTTGGCTTTCAAGCAAGAAGCGTTGTGGGGGGCTACTTTATGAAGGTGCTAGAGCAAAAAATGAAGAATAAGTAAAAATAGCCTAGCAATAAACAATTTTTAGCATGGCTAAAATTACCCGTAGTTAGAAACAATTAACCATTTTATACTTAACCTAAGCATAGGGACTATTCAAATCTGAATAAGTCCCTATCTTTTTTTATAACATTGTGATATATATTATTAATTGTTTTTCCAAGGAACAGATTATATGCTGATTTTACAAAACAATCAACTACTTTTGAGATAGAAACAAAATAATAAAATAATACAATTATTTATTTTTATTGTCCATAATGGCACTATTCTTGGAATAGTATAATAACCGTCAATATTATTTATTTTGACCATTTTTTAATATTAATATATAAATATATGAGTACCATTCTCGCCCGCCATCTACTCAAAACTCTTCCTTTGCCAATCTTGTTATTATCAAGTAATAATCAAGACTTTAATATTATTGAAATAAGTGATGCATACACCAAAATTTGTGGGCTAAAAGCTGTTGATTTAATAGGCAAGAGCGTTTATGAAATATTTTCTATGGATGCTACCACGATAGCTGAATTAAAGCAGTCATTGCAAGAAGCTATCAAGTATAAAGTGCCTCATAAAATAACTGGTAAACAATATGACTTTCAGGAAAATGATTCAGCTACCCAAAATAAATATTGGGAGATAGAACATGCCCCCGTATTTGATGATAAAGGGGAGATTATTTCTATCATGCATTCAGTGATAGATGTTACGGAGCAATTTATTCTAAATCAGCAACTAGCAGAGGCAAATATTATCATTGACAAAAGAAATGAACTACTTAGAAAAGCTGAAACTATTTCAAAATTTGGTACTTGGGAACTAGACCTCGTTACTAATGATTTGCAATGGTCTGATGGAGTGTTTAGTATTTGTGGTTATGAACCTCAGGCATTTGAAGTAACCTTAGAAAAAGGATTAGGCATAATTCACCCCGATGATAGAGGAATGGCTATCGAAGAAATGCAACTTACTATGCAATCGGGGAAAGAATATAGGATTGAAAAAAGATTTTTGTTAGAAGATAATACCATAAAACATATCATTTCCAGAGGAAGTATTATTAAAGATGTAGCAGGAAATCCTTTAAAATTGTTTGGTGTATTTCAAGACATCACAGATGAAAAAATACAGCAAATTGCCTTACAGAAAGCAAAAGATGAATTGAACAAAATCATGGATTCTTCGCTTGATATTATCTGTACGATAGATGGAGACGGTAATTTTGTACAAATAAGTGCTGCTTGTTTTAAAATTTGGGGTTATAAACCAGAAGAACTTATTGGCACTAATTTCATGAATCTTGTTCATGAGGATGACCGTGATGTTACCAATCAAAGTGGTATTGATATTAAAAGCGGTATCGAAACTACTAATTTCGAAAACCGTTACGTCAGAAAAGATGGTAGTATCGTTCCGATGGTTTGGTCTAGTCGTTGGGATGCCGTAGAGAATATACATTATTGTGTTGCCAAAGATGCTACAGAGAAAAAAGCTAGTGAAGCTGCCTTAGTAGAATCTGCTAAACAATACAAATATCTATTTGATAATAATCCTTCGCCCATGTTTATCTGGGATTTCAAGACATTAAAAATTGTTGAATGTAATGAGGAAGCACTCCTAAAATATGGTTATACTCGCGAAGAGATGTTGTCGCTAACTATTTTAGATATAAGGCCCGAATCTGAAAAACCATTATTATATGCTGCAACTCAAAAGGAAGAAACGTATGGTAAAATTCACAAACGAATCTGGATTCATAAAACAAAAAATAATGAGTTGTTAAAAGTAGAAGTCATTGGTCATTTAATGGATTATAATGGCAGAAGGGTTTCGTTTGTACAAATAAATGACGTAACAGAAAAAGAAGGTGTATTACAAGAATTAAAAGACAGCGAAATAAAACTTCGTACTGCAACGAACATCGCCAAATTAGGGTATTGGCAAGTCAATATCGAGCAACAACATTTATATTGGTCTGATGAAGTCTATACACTTTGGGGAGTTTCCAAAAACTCTTTTGACCTAAATTTTGAATCTTTTGTCAATACTATACATCCAGACGATATAGCAATGTTCCTTCAAAAACAGAGAGAAGCATTGAATGAAATTAAGGTAGTTGATATAGCATATCGAATCATATTACCTGATGGACAGATAAAATGGATACATGAAATTGGTAAACCTATTAAAGACGATACAGGAAAAATTATTTCATTTGAAGGAACGGTTCAAGATATAAGCGAACAGAAAAATGCACAAAGGGCACTTGTTGAAAGCAATGAGCGATACAAATTTGTTTCAAAAGCAACATCTGATGCAATTTGGGATTGGGATTTACGAGATCAAACTATATATTGGGGAGAGGGCTATTTGAATATATTTGGACATACCTATGAACAGCTCTCTTCTATTGCTAACTCTTGGATTAAAAACATTCACCCTGATGATGTAGCGAGGGTTACGAAAGGCATTAAGATAGTTATTGAAAATAATGATAATATCAATAATTGGGAAGATGAATATCGTTATCGACGCGCTGATGGAAGTTATGCGTATGTAATGGACAAGGGTTTTACCATTAGAGACACTGATGGAAAAGCCATCAGGATGGTAGGTGCAATGAGGGATATTACTTTGCAAAAAGAAAAGGAACAACAATTAAAATTACTGGAATCTGTAGTGGTAAATACCAAGGATGCAGTAATGATTACAGAAGCAGAGCCTTTTGATTTTCCTGGCCCAAGAATAATATATGTAAACGAGGCTTTTACAAAAATGACAGGCTATACGGCCGAAGAAGTAATTGGAAAAAGTCCTCGTATTTTACAGGGACCAGAATCTGACAAAAATGAGTTGTCTCGTTTAGGCAAATCATTGCGAGAATGGGAGACTGCTGAAATTACTATTATTAACTATAAGAAAAATGGAGAGAAGTTTTGGATAAACTTTACTGTCATTCCTGTGGCTGACGAAACAGGGTGGTTTACTCATTGGATAGCAATAGAAAGAGACGTTACTGAAATAAAAATTGCTGAAGAAGCCCAAAAACAGCTTAAACAATTAGAACTATCATTAGAAAAAGAGAAAGAGATCAATAGCCTAAAAACTAGATTTACAGCTCTCGCTTCTCATGAGTTCAGAACACCTATCGCTACTATTGTAAGTGGGATTGACATATTAGGTATCTATGTAGATATGATGCAGGATGAAAAATTGAAAGAAAAAATAAAACTTCATCTCAATAAGATTGTTTCTCAGTCAAATCGCCTCACCGAAATGTTGCGAGATATATTATTGCTTGAAAAAACCGCCGTAAATACCAAAGAATATAACCTTGAACTCATTGATATTGTCCAGTTGATTAATGATATCAATCAACAATATTATTCGGATAGAAACGATAATCGAACATTAGAAATACATTTGCCAGAAGAGCATAAACAGATTCTTTCAAATACCTCGTTTCTAAATCATATTATTAGCAATTTGGTAAATAATGCCTTTAAATATTCGTCGGGTTCAAAGAATCCAAGTCTGACATTATTGTTTCATCCTGATTGTTATCACATTGTTGTCACAGACTATGGTTTGGGAATTCCTTTGGGTGACCAAGAACATTTGTTTGAATTGTTTTATCGGGCAAACAATGTTTTACATATCGAAGGCACAGGGCTTGGACTGACTATCACTAAAGAGTTTACTAATAAGTTGGGCGGGCAGATTTCATTTGTTAGTCAAGAAGGAATCGGGACAACTTTTACGTTGAAATTTCCTTATGAAGCACTGAGTATTACCCCTCGGCTAAATTAAGATATTGATAAAACTCAACAACCGTTTTGTTTTATAGTAACATTATTTAATTTTTTGTAACAATAGTTATATCGTTGCGGCTTTGCATATTGACAATAGGTTGATTTACAATGTATTATAAATTGTATCAAATTTGGAATTTTTGGAAAGATTAATACATCATTTTAAAAAACAAGAGTGATAATTTTGAATCAGTCAAAGGCATAAATCTATGTCTTACGTTTACTTCACTATTTAATAATGGAAAAAATGAGTTACTTTCAAACTTTTAAACGTATAACTATATTTTGTGTTGCCCTAATGTTACTTGTTATGCAGAAAGGATTAGGACAAAATAAGGATTTATATCATGAAAAACACCGCCCGAATTATCACTTTTCTCCACCAAAGGCTTGGATGAATGACCCCAATGGGCTGTTCTTTTATAAAGGAGAATATCATTTGTTTTATCAACATTTTCCAGACCAAAGTGTTTGGGGACCAATGCACTGGGGGCATGCTATTAGTAAAGATTTAACACATTGGGAAAACCTTCCAATTGCCCTATATCCTGATAGTTTAGGCTATATTTTTTCTGGAAGTGCTGTAGTAGACTGGAATAATACGAGTGGTTTTGGCAAAAACAATCAGCCGCCACTAATTGCTATTTTTACTTATCATAATATGGCAGCTGAAAAAGCTGGGAAAAATGATTTTGAAAGTCAAGGCATAGCGTATAGTAATGATAAAGGTCGTACGTGGACAAAATATGCCAACAATCCTGTCATCAAAAATCAAGGTATCCGTGATTTTAGAGACCCCAAAGTATCGTGGGATGAAGCGCGTAAGCAATGGGTTATGGCTTTAGCCGTACAAGATCATCATGAATTTTGGGTATCAAAGAATTTAAAAGACTGGTCGAAATCAGGAAGCTTTGGCAAAGAATGGGGAAATCATGGTGGTGTTTGGGAATGTGCAGACTTATTTCCTTTAAAAGACGGTAAGATTACCAAGTGGGTATTGATTGTCAATATTAATCCTGGTGCCCTAAACGGTGGTTCAGGAACACAGTATTTTATTGGTGAATTTGATGGCAAAACATTTGTACTGGACGAGTCTTTCAAGCCTAGTGTGATGAATGGAAATGGAGTTTGGTTAGATTATGGCAAAGATAATTATGCAGGCGTGACGTGGTCAGATATTCCTAAAACGGATGGTAGAAGAATCTTAATCGGCTGGATGAGTAACTGGCAATATGCTAATATTGTTCCAACTACTCAATGGAGAAGTGCTACTACATTACCAAGAGAATTGACCTTGAAAGCGACAAGCCAAGGATATAGACTTGCGTCAACACCAGTCAAAGAACTTCAATCACTAAGAAATTTGGCAAAAAAACCTTTGCAGGTAAGTAATGTAACGATAAAAGATTCTTTAGATTTAAACACTAAGTTAGGTTTTGTTCCGACTTTATCAGAAGTGGAATTAGCATTTGAAAAACCTAAGCCAAATGACATCGTTAGTATTGAAATATCTAATGCTAAAGGCGAAAAATATATAATTGGCTATAACAGCGAAAAGAATACCTTTTTTAGCGATAGAACAAAGTCAGGTAAAAAGGATTTTTCTAATGATTTTGCAGCAAAAATTCATATCGCTCCAAGATTGTCTGACAGTAATATCATCAAAATGCATTTATTTTTTGATGTATCCTCAGCCGAATTATTTGCGGATGATGGTACCACAGTTATGACGGAAATTTTCTTTCCGAACGAAGATTATACAAAAATGAACATTAAAACTTCAGGAGCACCTATTAAGGTAAAATCACTGAAAGTCTGGAACTTAAAAAGAAGCTGGAAATAAAATTCATTGATGTAGCGTACAACTAGATAAACTGTTGGATAATAAAATCCAGCAGTTTATCTTTTTCTGCTTATAAAGCCTAGCTATTTTTACGCCTTTTAAATACTTTATTGTTGAAACAAAATCAGCTTATACCATCTCTTAATCTTAAATACATGAGAAAAATATATCAAATATTAGTGCCAATCTGCATAGTTTTGATGCTGTATGCTTGTAAGAGCAGTAAAGATGAAAAAACATTTCATATTGGTTTTTCGCAGTGTACTATGAGCGACAATTGGCGGAAGACAATGATTGAAGGAATGGAACGTGAACTTACTTTCCATAATAATATTGATATGGTTATCTCTAATGCAAATGGAAGTAGTAATAAGCAGATTTTACAAATTCAACAATTTATTAATCAAAAAGTAGATTTAATCATTGTATCGCCTAATGAAGCCAAACCCCTGACTTCTATCATAGAAAAAGCATATGATGCTGGTATTCCTGTGGTAATTGTTGACCGTAAAACAGCATCAGAAAAATATACGGCCTTTGTAGGGGCAGATAATAAATTGATAGGTCAAAATGCAGGGATATACGCTAACATTATTTTAAATGGTAAAGGTAATATTTTTGTAGTAGGAGAAGGTGCAAAAACCTCTCCGACTATCGACAGGCACCAAGGATTTGTAAAAACGATTAATCATTATCCTAACCTAAAGCTTGTTAAATCAGTCTTTTCAGCCCGTAAACCTCAAAATTTCCAGAATCAAGTATATGCTATTATCAGTCAACATCCTGATATAGATTTGATTTTTGCACATAATGATAGGCTTGCACTAATGGTAGCGGATGTTTGTAAAAGCTTGGGTTTGAATAAAAAAATAATTGGTGTCGATGGCCTATACGGCGATAATCAAGGAATTGATTTGGTCAGTAAAGGTATTTTATCGGCTACTATATTGTATCCTACTGGCGGAGAAGAGGCGATCAAAACGGCTGTTAAAATTTTGAAAAAACAGCCATTTGATAAAGAGAATCAACTTTTTACTACCATTATAGATAGTGAGAATGTAGGAATCATGTTGGCACAATATCAAAAAATAAAAGAACAAGAAGACGATATTAAACGCCAAGCGACAAGAATAAAAGACCTAACTCGTATCTTTTCGTCACAACAAAATACGCTTTACCTAACGGTAGTTTTTTTATTAGTGGTACTCTTACTAGGGTTAATATTGTTGTACTTGTTGCGAGAGAAACAAAAATCGAATCAAATGCTAGGGAATCAGAATAGAGCGATTCTGGAACAGAAAGATGAGATTGAACGTATCTCGCAACTTGCTCGCCAAGCGACAGAGGATAAATTACGTTTTTACTCTTACATTTCCCATGAATTTCGTACGCCCCTGAGTCTGATTCTGACCCCAACAGAAGATATACTTCAACGGAAATCTGTGGATGCCAAAGAAACTAGATATGCGCTACAATTAATTCATAAAAATGCGAATAGATTGCTACGTCTGGTAGACCAATTACTTGAATTAAGGAAAGTAGATGCTGGCAAAATGGAATTAGAAGTAAGTCAACAAGATTTAGTAAGTTTTGTAAAGGAAATTGTATCCGACTTCAATGTAAAGGCAAAAACTCAACAAATCGACTTACAATTTATCTGTCCATTTAGCATCATGCCAATGGTTTTTGATACGGAAAAACTTGATAAAGTACTATTCAATATCATTTCTAATGCCTTTAAATATACTCCTAACGGTGGATTAATTCATATTTCGTTATTGAAGAATATTGAGAAAATCGAAATATTGATTTCAGATAATGGAATCGGGATGAGTAAAGAAGAAAAAGAGCGGGCATTTGATTTATTCTATCGGGGCAATCAAAATATTTCCTTAGGTACAGGTTTAGGCTTAGCGTTATCACGTGAATTTGTTTCTCTGCATCAAGGAGATATTCAAGTAGAATCTGAAAAAGGAAAGGGAACTACTTTTAAAATCATTTTGCCTTTTGTGCAACTGAAAAGTGGTGAAACCGAAGTAACTAAAAGTCTATATTCTCGCGAAAATATAGAGCCAGTTATACCTATCGTTTCAAACAGTTCAAAGACGCATGATAATACCATTGTATTGATAGAAGACAATCAAGATTTAAACCAATTTCTCACCCAAAAGCTCAATCAGTCATATAATACCGTTGCGGTAGAAACAGCGGAAAAAGGGTGGGAGAAAATTTTGGATAATATTCCTGATTTAATCATCAGTGACGTAATGTTACCCGAAATGGATGGGTTTTCACTTACTCAAAAAATTAAAAATGACTTCAGGACTTCGCATATTCCTGTGATTTTATTAACAGCAAAAGGACAAATGGAAAGCCAGATTGAAGGTACAAAAGCTGGGGCAGATGCTTATATTTCAAAACCTTTTAATCAACAATTGCTAGAAGAAAAAATAAAAGGTTTACTTGAAAACAGAGACAGAATGCGTCGCCGTTTTTCAAGTGAAATTACTAATCCTAGTCAAATTCAAAAAAGTGAGCGTAAGTTTTTAGTAGAATTTGAATTATTGATTGAAAAGAATCTGAACGATAGTTCGTTGTCCGTTGAGAAATTGAGTAAAGAATTGGGAATGTCGCGCGTACAATTATTCCGAAAGATTTCGGCGTTGACTAATAAAAATGTAACTGATTATATCGGTGATTTTAAATTATTAAAAGCTAAGGCACTTTTAAAAGAAACGGATAAAACCATTGCAGAAGTAGCCTATGAAACTGGTTTTAACAATCCAAGTTACTTTACCACTTTCTTTAAACAAAAGACTAATCAAACCCCTTCTGAATGGCGAAATTCTTGATGTATCATTTATTGAAACGCTGTATCAATACTTATATTCAAGCGTTGATTATAGTGTGTTAATTTTACATACAATGCTGTTATTCAGTAAGTTAAATTAATGTATCAATACAGATACTCTTTGAAAGAATACTTACAGACATCTATATAATATTCTTCTAATTTTGGTTCATCAAAAAACTTATTAAAAGTTAACCATGAATCAAAACATTAAAATTTTCTTGTGGGCACTCTCTGCAGCTTTAGGGGGATTCCTTTTTGGGTTCGATACCGCAGTAATCTCTGGCGTAGAGCAAACGCTACAAAAATTATGGAATCTAAACGTAGTTGAACATGGCGTTACTGTTTCAATTGCTTTAATCGGAACAGTTTTAGGTTCTTTAATTGGTGGCTTACCCGCTGAAAAATACGGAAGAAGAATAACCTTGTTATTAGTAGCTATCTTTTATTTACTATCGTCTTTAGGTACTGCCTATGCTGCCAACTGGAGTATCTTTTTGGTTTTTAGATTTTTAGGAGGCCTAGGCGTGGGTGTTTCTTCTGTAGTTGCTCCCATGTATATTTCAGAAATAGCTCCAGCCCACAAAAGAGGTCGCTTGGTAGCCATGTTTCAATTTAATGTAGTATTCGGCATATTGATTGCCTATCTTTCTAACTATTTGTTAGCAGATATTGGCGAGAATGCTTGGCGTTGGATGTTAGGTGTACAAGCACTCCCTTCTATATTATTTTTAGTAACTGTTTTTATCATTCCTGAAAGCCCGAGGTGGCTAATTCTCAAAAAAGGAGACGTCGCAACTGCTAGAAAAACATTGGAGGAGATAGACACTACAACCTCAGAAGAAATTATTGAGGCTATACGTAGCCATGCAGCAACTAGCGTTTCAAGCAATTTTACAACTTTATTCAAACCTACGTATAGCAAGCCCGTAATGTTGGCAGTATTATTTGCCGTATTCAATCAAGTTTCGGGAATCAATGCCATTATTTATTTTGCTCCCCGTATTTTTGAAATGGCTGGTTTAGGAAAAGACTCCGCCCTTCTTTCGTCAGCAGGAATAGGTTTAATCAACTTAGTATCAACGCTTTTAGGCATTTCGTTAATTGATAAATTCGGCAGAAAAGTATTGATGTTCTGGGGTTCTATAGGCTTAATTGGTTCGTTGATATTAGTAGCGCAGGCCTTCTTTAGTGGTAATATTGGTCTTAACGTTTCTTTCTATTTATTCATATTTATTGCCTTCTTTGGGTTCTCGCAAGGGGCTGTAATTTGGGTATTTATCTCAGAAATATTCCCGAATGAAGTACGTGCTTATGGGCAAGCCTTAGGAAGTTTTACACATTGGATTTTAGCAGCCATCATCACGTTTACGTTCCCTTATATCGCAGAGACATTCGGTGGGGGCGTTACCTTCACATTCTTTGCTTCGATGATGGTTTTGCAACTATTGTTTGTATTGAAAATTATGCCAGAAACCAAAGGAACTTCTCTGGAAGGCATGGAAAAAACAATCGTAATGCATTAAGTACACAATTATTATTTCAATCTATTTAAACAATGACTAATCCAAAAATAATCTGCTTTGGCGAAATGCTTTGGGATATTCTTCCTACTGGAAAGCAAGCTGGCGGAGCTCCCATGAACGTAGCGGTTCAATTAAAAAATTTAGGACTTAACCCATTGATTATTAGTCGTGTTGGCGATGATGAATTAGGAGAAGAATTGATTCAGGTGATAAGCCAAAAAGGCTTATCTACCGAATTGGTTCAGCATGGCAAAACACATTTAACGGGCGTTGTAAAGGCGAATGTAAGTGATCAAAATGAGGTAACATATAAAATTGTACATCCTGTAGCTTGGGACTATATCCAACCAGAAGAGAGCCTGACAGAAGCAGTACAAAATACAGATGTTTTTATTTTTGGTAGTTTGGCAGCACGTAGTGAGGTTACCTCCAATACCTTACAAGCATTACTAAAACAGGCAAAATTCAAAGTGTTTGATGTGAACCTCAGAACGCCTTTTTATAATGAGGAAACGGTAACTTCCTTCTTGGAAATTGCAGATATGGTAAAAATGAATGAAAACGAATTGGCTTTGATAGCCAGTTGGTACGACGAATCTCCAGCCTTAGAAACAGCCATGTTGGCCTTAGCCAAACGTTTCGATATTCAAACACTCTGTGTAACCTTAGGAGCAGATGGTGCCATTTTATTGAAAGATGGAGTGTTTTACCAAAACAAAGGGTTTTCTGTTGAGGTAAAAGATACCATTGGTAGCGGAGATGCTTTTTTAGCTGGATTACTCAAGAATTTGTTACAGCTAAAAAATCCTGCTGAAAGTTTACGATTTGCTTGTGCAATGGGCTCGTTAGTAGCTACTTATCAAGGAGCAACCCCTCAGATTTCTGAATCCCAAGTAATGGCTATGATGTAAGTCTAATTTAACTGTATTTCCTTCCCTGAATTTTTAATAACTAAACAATTTCAACATGAAAAACTTTTTACTGAGCATTACCGTGCTGCTTTGTACGGTACAACTTGCCCTTGCACAGCAAAGAACCATTACTGGTAAAGTAGTGGCGGCTGAATCAAATGAGACGCTTATTGGCGCCAATGTGCTCATTACGGGTACGCCTAAAGGAACTTCAACAAACGTAGATGGACTTTTTACCATCACAGTACCCGAAAATGCTACTTCGCTTACCATATCATTTGTTGGTTACACAACGAAAGACGTTTCGATAAAAGGATTGAGTAATATCGTTGTTTCTCTGACTCCCGGTAAAGAACTTAGCGAAGTAGTAGTCGTTGGTTATACTTCTTCTAAAAAGCAAGATTTAACAGGAGCAGTAGCCATTGTAGATATGAAGCCTCTCAAAAATATCAGCTCAGGAAATCCTATGCAAGCCCTGCAAGGACGTGTTGCGGGGTTGTATATTGAAAAAGATGGTTCTCCTAATGGCTCAAACAGTAGAATCTTGATTCGTGGAGCAAATACCTTAGGTAATAATGACCCTCTATATATCATTGATGGAATTCCGACTACTCGTCCAGAAGTATTTCAAAATATTAGCCCAACTAATATTGAGTCTGTACAAGTATTAAAAGATGCTTCGGCTGAATCTATTTATGGTGCTCGCGCTTCCAATGGGGTAATTATTGTGACTACTAAAAATGGTGGTAATACCAATGGTAAAATAGAATTTCAGTTCAACAGCAGTGTTTCTTTTCAGTCTGAAAAGGCCATGCGTTTTAAAATGTTAAATGCGATTGATAGAGGCAAAGCCTTGTGGCAAGCATCTGTAAACGACGGACAAGATCCTGCTGCGGGTTATGGCGAAATCTATAATTTTGATTGGAATAAAAACTATAGCAATCCCGTTTTAAATGGCGTTTCGGTAAAACCTTTTGTAGGTGGCGACCCAAATACTCCTGTGGGCGATACCGACTGGCAAGATGTAATGTATAAAACAGGTATTGTTACTAGAAATGATTTTACGCTTTCGACGGGTAATAAAACGTCTTCGTTAGAAGTGAATTTCGGGCAACTCAAAAATACAGGGATGCTAAGATTTACAAATTATGACCGCTTGAATGGTAGTATCAACGCCATCACGCGTGCTTTTGATGATAAATTAAAAGTGGGTCTTAGCCTTCGTATTGCCAATTCCAACGAAACATTAACGGCTAACGATTTGGGAGGAGCATCAACAACTAGCCTAGCAGTTACTTTGGTGCCAACAATTCCTGTATTCCAAAAAGATGGCGTTACTTATGCAGGAGCCTCGGGTGGTGGTTATTCTGATAGAAATAACCCATTACACATGCAAGACATTGCAAAATGGAATAATGCAAACCGTTTGAGTACTTTTGGAAATGTTTTTATTGAAATTCAACCTATTAAAAACTTGTTTTTCAAAACCAATATTGGAGCTGACGATTCAAGATATTTGAACAAAGTAATTACGCCAACGTTTTCTGAAGGAGCATTTAACCGTACAACGAATAGCTTGCTCTTCGACCAGAATCATTTCCTAAGCATTACTTGGTCAAATACATTACGCTATAACTGGGATTTAAACGAAAAACACCACTTTAAATTTTTAGCGGGTACGGAATACATCAAAACGGATTTAGATTTCCAAACTACTAAGAAAGAAGGTTATGCATTACAGACAGAAGATTACTTTACGCTGAATGCTGGTACAGGAAACACTACCGTATCGGGCGGTTCAACGGGTCATCGTTTGTTCTCACAATTTGGTCGTGTTGATTATAATTTAGATGATAAATATTTATTGGCTCTGACTATCCGTCGTGATGGCTCCTCTCGTTTTGGTACTGATAACAGATATGGTATTTTCCCTGCTGCATCATTCGGATGGAAGCTTGATAAAGAAATTTTTTTGAAAGACAGTAAACTAATTACAGAATTAAAAGCAAGAGTAGGAGTAGGGCGTGTAGGTAATCAACAAATTGGCGATTTAGCTCGTTTTGGACTATTTGACACAAGATACGGAACTACTCAAGCACAATTATCTGGAGGTTTCTGGGAGCAATACATGAATATTGGTACAGCTTATTCATTATCAGGCGCTAATACAGGTACTTTACCATCAGGTTTTGTTCAGACACAAGCAGCAAATTCTGCCTTGAAATGGGAAACTACTGAAGAAATAAATGCAGGGATTGACTTTGCATTCCTAAACAATAAAATCTTTGGTTCATTTGATTACTTTACTCGCCAAACAACAGGGATTTTGATTACACCTCCTGTGGCTTCTGCCCTTGGTGAAGGTCAGTCAAAAGCAGTAAATGGTGCTTCTAAATCTAACAAAGGATGGGAATTTGTATTAGGCTATCATGGCGAAGTTGAGAATGGTATTAAATATAATGTAACAGCGAATTTTGCTCATTTCAGAGATAAAATCACAGAATTGCCTGAAAATGTACGTCCAGCTTATGCAGGGAACTTAGTCAATACCATTATCGGTCATTCACAATTCGATATTTTCGGGTATAAAACTAACGGACTTTTCCAGTCGCAAGCAGAAGTAGATGCTGCACCAACGCAAGTAGGAGCAGGGCCTGGTAGAATACGTTATGTGGATATTAACAGTGATGGCAAAATTGACGACTTAGATAGAACTTGGATTGGCACAACACTTCCTACACTTGAATATGGTTTAAGACTAGATGTATCATACAAAAACTTTGATTTAGCCATCTTTGGTTCGGGTGTAGCAGGTAGATCAGGATTTGATGTATATACGTTATTCAATAATTTGATGAAGAGTAGAGAAAACGTTGGACCAGGAGTATTTAACGGTTGGACGCCACAAAACACCAACACGAATGTTCCTGCTTTAACGCTAAAGGATAATAACAACGAAGGACGTACTTCTGATTATTTCATGGTAAATACATCTTATTTCAAGATACGTAATATTCAGTTTGGTTATACACTTCAACCGAAAGCAGTGTTCTCAAGACTTCGTTTTTATGTCATGGCTGAAAACTTGTTCTGGATAAAAAGCAGTAGTTATTTAAGTCCAGACCCAGAACGCATTGACCTTGGCCCAGTTCCAATTCCGAAGACTTTTACATTTGGTGTTAATGCGTCATTCTAAGCATTCGGCTATCTGCTATCAGATGTCAGTTTATAGATAACGCTTAGCAAATAACACTATTCAACAGTAGTTGTTGTATAAATTTTAAAGCTGAAGGCTGACTACTGAAATCCGACAGCTTTTATAAACTCAGATTCAAAAAATGAAAAATAAGATACTTCCAATCATATTTGTTGCAGGCTTACTTGGTTTAGGCGCTTGCAAAGATGCCCTTGAATATACGCCTACGGGGGTATTATCATCCTCAGATTTAACCTCTCCCACTGCCATTGAAGGCTTAGTGACTTCAGCCTATGCTGCCATCGGTAACGGTGACATGATTGGCCCCATTTATAGCAATTGGGTTTATGGCAGTGTTCGCTCAGACGATGCTTATAAAGGCGGGGGTGGTACTGGCGACGTGGGTGAAATTGATGCTATCGAGCATTACAATTTAGTTACTCCAACGATTGGCTCATTCGTTACACGTACTTGGCAAAATTTATTTAAGTCTATTTCAAGATGTAATGTCGCCTTGCGTGCGGTAAATACGCTTTCAGAAACGAGTTATCCTAATAAAAAAATACGATTGGCAGAATTACGTTTCTTGAGAGCTCACAGTTATTTCACGATGAAACTTTTGTACAAAAATATTCCAATTTTTGATGAGACAGCTTCTAGTGATGATATCCTGAAAGTATCGAATACTCTTAGTAATGATGAATCATGGAATAAAATTGCGGCTGATTTACAATATGCTGTAGATAATTTACCTGCTAGTCAACCAGAAATTGGAAGAGCAAACAAAACGGCTGCCCAAGCATATTTGGCTAAATTAAGATTATATCAGGCGTATGAACAAGACAATAATCATAAAGTAACCAATATCAATAAAACAAGGTTGCAAGAGGTCGTTACTTTAACACAAGCAGTTATTTTATCTGGGAAATATAGTTTGAGTGGAGACATTGCAGATAATTTTCTTCCAGAAACGGAGAATGGACCTGAATCAATTTTCGCTATTCAATTTACGATTAATGATGGAACCACGGCTGGACGTTTGAGTTTTGAAGATGGATTAAATTACCCACATGGTGCTCCGCAATACGGCTGTTGTGGTTTCCATGCTCCAAGTCAGAATTTAGTAAATGCTCATGCTACTGATGCCAACGGCTTGCCATTATTTGACAGTTTTAACAATGGTAATGTAGATTTAGCCAACGCAACCGTTGATACACGTCTAGACCATACAGTAGGTATCGACGGACATCCATATAAATATGATAACACAAAACCATTCAGTAATAGTTGGGTACGTGATGCAGGAGTGTATGGTAATTTCCACTCGATGCGTTTCCAACAATTGGCTACTAGTTCATCATATTTCAAACTTGGACCATTTATGGGAACTGCTAAAAACTATGATATCCTTCGTTATGATGATATTCTATTAATTCAAGCAGAAGCGTATATTGAACTAGGTCAGCATGATAAAGCACTACCATTAATCAACCAAATCAGAAAAAGAGCTTCTGAAAGTACAGGTAGATTGAAAAAATTGGATGGAACATTCCCATCTAAATATAATGTGAAACAGTATTCAACAACTGGTTGGACACAAGATTTTGCTCGTAAAGCATTACAGTGGGAACGCCGTTTAGAATTTGCAACTGAAGGTTCTCGTTTCTTTGATTTAGTGCGTTGGGGCATTGCAGAGCCTACATTAAACGCCTATATCAACGTAGAAAAAACGAAAAGAACCTTTTTAGCAACTGCTAAATTTACCGCTGGGAGAGATGAATATTTGCCCATCCCACAGGCAGAAATTACCTTCACCAACGGTTTATACAAGCAAAATCCAGGATACTAATATCTGATAAATTGGGTTTACAGATTTGGAATAATGCAAAAAAGATAGCTTGAACGGCTATCTTTTTTCTTTTTATAAAATATGCTAAATGCTAATCGTGGGAATTTCACCTTCTACAATCAACTTCCCTTCTGTAGCCTTCAGTACATCTTCAATACTTATTCCAGGAGCAATTTCTAATAACTTAAACCCTCCTTCTGGTAATACTTCCAATACTGCTAACTCTGTTACAATTTTTTTAACACAAGCAAGACCAGTTATGGGTAAAGTGCAACTTTTTAATAGTTTAGACTTACCGTCTTTACTTACATGTTGCATGGCAACAATGATATTTTTAGCAGATGCTACTAAATCCATTGCACCACCCATCCCCTTCACCATTTTGTTAGGGATTTTCCAATTGGCAATATCCCCATTTTCCGAAACTTCCATTGCTCCCAAAATAGTCAAATCTACATGTTCGCCACGAATCATGGCAAAACTTTCAGCAGAACTAAATAATGAAGACCCTGCTAGCATGGTTACTGTCTGCTTACCCGCATTAATTAAATCGGCATCCACTTGTTCTTCTGTCGGGAAAGGACCAATGCCCAGCAAGCCATTTTCAGATTGTAAAATCACATTAATGTCTGCTGGAATATAATTAGCCACCAGCGTAGGAATGCCAATCCCTAAGTTGACATAATAACCATCTTTCAACTCCTGTGCTATTCGCTTGGCGATCTGATTTTTATCTAACCCAATTCCTACAGTTAGACTAGTTTCGGTCTCTTTCGGCAATACAGGTTTTGCAATCGTCCTTTGTTCTATTCTTTTTTGATAATCTTTCCCTTGAAAAATACGGTGAACATATATTCCTGCCGTATGAATATCGTTAGGATTTAAAGTTCCTGCTGGCACTAGCTCTTCTACTTCAGCAATAGTAATTGTCCCCGCTGTTGCCATCATCGGATTAAAATTGCGTGCCGTTCCCTTGAAAACTAAATTGCCTGTCGTATCACCTTTCCATGCTTTTACAATAGCAAAGTCAGCTTTTAAACCACTTTCTAATAAATATTTTTTGCCATTAAATTCTCTTATTTCTTTTCCTGCTGCTACCTCTGTACCCACACCAGCAGGAGTGAAAAAGGCAGGAATACCAGCACCCCCCGCCCGAATTCTTTCGGCAAGCGTGCCTTGTGGAATAAGTTCAACTTCTAATTCTCCTGATAGCAATTGTCTTTCAAATTCCTTATTCTCGCCCACATAAGATGAAATCATTTTTTTTACCTGACGCGTTTTTAGCATTAATCCTATCCCAAAATCATCCACCCCAGCATTGTTAGAAATACAGGTCAAACCCTTTACTCCCTTTTGCATTAAAGCGTCAATACTATTTTCAGGGATACCACAAAGCCCAAAGCCACCCAACATTAGCACAGCACCATCTTCAATATCTTTTACTGCTTCTTGGGCAGAATTCACTACTTTATTAATCATTTTTTGGATTGTTTTTGAAGATTATTTACAACTATATTCGGTATGATTATGTTTGAGGTAACTAAACAATCAACCCTATATCCCTAGCATGCGAAATGGCTTCGTCAGTATGTTCAAATTGACAAGTCTGAATATTTTTGTTGGTTATCGACTTCATCAAAGATAACGTAATTTCTTCTTTTTTAGGGCTCACATTCCTGATATAAATAGCCACCACTTTTTCTGGATATTTATTGGCAATGGCAGCATAAATAGCAGGATCTTTTTGTGAATTGTCGCCTAATAATATAAATCGTTGCTTTGGGAATGCTTCAAACAGTCTTACGACTCTCATTAATTTCCCTTGATGTTTTGTTGCTCCTGTTTTTAATAATTGATACCAACGTTTAATCTCGTTCAATAAAAAAACACCTTTGGGTAATTGGTTATGTTTAAAAAAAACGTTTAAATCATCATACAGATTCCATTCACTACTAGATACATAAAAGAAAGGATTCAATAAGGCAGGTTCTGTATGTGCCAAGGAAAGCAATCTGTAAAACTTTACTACATCAGCAAATGTTTTTCTGCTCAGTGGATTCTTAGTGAACATCACTCTTAATTTTTTCCCAGTTTTGGCTGAATGTGATACCAATACCGTATCATCAATGTCTGAAATAAATCCATATTGAGTAGCTTCTGGCACAAAAATTTTACCTTCTCCTGTAGTCAATACTTTATCATGTGGGCCTACTAAATCTATAAAAACGGCATGCCATCCTGCTGAAATTTTGCTAGTGGATTTCCATTCAAATTTAAAAAAACCATCCTGTGCTGTTTTGCTATAATAATACTGATTATCCCACTGTAAACGCACACTAACTCCCGCAATGGGTTTTACAGAAAATATCTTAATTAAATGCATTACATTTGATATAAGATTATTTTCAACAACAGCACGTGGCGGTTTTCCTGCTAGAACATGACCATAAACAATAAGGTTATCTTGATGCCCATATCCATGATATACTTTAACGGTGGCATTCTGCTGGTATGATTTTTTGCTCATTCTAATTATAAAATTGAAAGATACTAAATAGATTGTTTAGCATAATATATGATTTACCTATGCAGGAGAAAAACACCCTAAAATTACTCTTTATTGTCAATACAGGTGCAGGGAGTAGTTCCAGAAATTGGTCTTTATTAATCACTGAATATTTTGTTTTAAAACAATATATCATCGAAATATATGAGTTACAAAAGAATTGTACCACAGAAGTCATTAATCAAAAAATCTTAGCGTTTTCTCCCAATCAAGTAATTGCGGTTGGAGGTGATGGAACAGTCAAATTAGTAGCTGAATGCTTGATTAACACCAATATTCCTTTGGGCATATTGCCAGCAGGGTCAGCAAATGGATTGGCAAAAGAATTAGGAATTAGTAACAACCCAGAGCAAGCGTTGGATACGCTAGTGACTGGAGATATTAAAAAAATACATTTAACAAAAATTAATCAACAACTATGTATCCACCTAAGTGATATAGGACTAAATGCTTATGCCATTAAAAAGTTTGAAAAACAGGGTATCCGTGGGATGTGGGGATATTTAATTGCTTCATTGAAGGTATTGTGGCAAAATCCCTTGATGGATGTTACTATTCATACTAATGATAAAGTTCATCACTTAAAAGCCGAGATGATTGTGATTGCCAATGCTACTCAATACGGAAGTGGAGCCGTCATTAACCCTATTGGAAAACTTGACGATGCTCTTTTTGAGGTAATAGTCATCAAAAAAATATCTCCTTATGAAATTTTCAAAATGATATCTCAACATCAGGAATATGACCCTGATAAAATAGAGGTTTTTCAGACTACATCACTCACCATGCGTTCATCTAAAAAAGTGCATTTTCAAATTGATGGAGAGTATATGGGTAAAATAAAAGAAGTAAAAGCTTCTATTATGCCTGAGGCACTTGAAATAATTGTACCTACATTAAAGTAGGTACTAAATATAGTATGATAACACCTAAATATTTTGAAAATTGCAAACTAGTCTATTGCTATTTCGTACATTAATATTTGCCAATTTCTAATAATCCATTATTAAACATGACTATCACCAATACCTCCATCATTAAAAAAATACTTCTCTTATTTCTAGTCTTGGCAGGAATGTACTTTGCCAAAGAATTCTTGATTCCATTACTGATTGGAAGTATTCTAGCTACGCTTTTTATACCGCTATGCAATTATTTAGAAAAGAAAGGATTGCCTAAAGGATTATCAGCCTTTATTTGTTTGCTCGTTTTAGTATTAATTATGGCTAGCCTAATAGCGTTGCTCGGTTGGAAAGTTGCTGAGGTAGTAAAAGACATGACTGAAATTAAACAAAAAGCGATTAAATGGGGAGTAAATGCACAAGAATATATCTTTAATCACCTCGGCATATCTGTAGAAGAACAATCCAAAATATTAAAACAAGAACAGCCTTCCCTTAGTAGCATTATGCAATTGACGTTGTCATCAATTACTGCGCTATTTACAGCATTAGTTTTATTACTAGCCTATGTATTCTTTTTATTATACTATCGCAACCATATAAAACAATTTTTCATGAAATTGGCATCACCTAGTCAACAACATGAAGTTGGACAAATACTTAGTAAAGCCACAAATGTTTCTCAACAATATTTATTTGGTCTTTCAAAGATGATTGCCTGTTTATGGATTATGTACGGCATAGGGTTTAGTGTATTAGGCGTAAAAAATGCGATATTTTTTGCTATTTTGTGTGGGTTATTAGAAATCGTTCCTTTTGTAGGAAATATCACGGGAACTACACTTACGATATTAGTAACAGCTTTACATGGGGCTTCGCCATCTGTATTAGGAGGCATCGCTGTTGTTTATGGAATTGTTCAATTTATCCAAGGATGGGTACTCGAACCCCTCATTTTAGGACCACAAGTAAAGATAAATCCGTTATTCACTATCATTGCTTTAGTAGTTGGCGAACTTATTTGGGGTATTCCGGGCATTATTTTAGCCATTCCGTTAACAGCTATCCTGAAAATTGTTTGTGATCATATTGACCCTTTAAAACCTTATGGATTTTTAATTGGCGAAATTGACTATAATAAAGATTCCGATAGCTTTATTACTAAATTGAAACAGAGTATGTCTAAATTAACTAAAAATAGATAACCCTACTCCTAAGATGATTATAGATAATTTTGATATAAAAGGCTTGACGTCTGAGCAAGTACTAAAAGCCAGAGAAGAACATGGTTATAATCTGCTCGACTATAAAAAACAAAATGGTTTTTGGTTTGCCTTAAAAAGTTTAGTGCAAGAACCAATGATTATTTTACTTTCGGTAGCAGCTATTATCTACTTTATCAGTGGAAGTAGTGGCGATGGACTTTTTCTGACATTTGCCATTGTTTTTGAAGCGACAATCTCATTATATCAGGATTCTAGAAGTAGAAATGCTTTAGAAAAGCTAAAGGAATTTACAGAACCAAATTGTAAGGTAATTCGTGATGGAGAACAAAAAGAAATTAAAAGTGAAGATTTAGTGGTGGGCGATTGCCTAATTATAGAAGAAGGCACTTCTGTTCCTGCTGATGGTATCATTATTCATTCTAATGATTTTTCTGTGAACGAGTCTATCCTTACGGGTGAATCATTGGCAGTAACCAAAGATTCTACAGCTGATAATAACCTAATTTTTAAAGGAACAAATGTAGCTAGTGGCTTAGCCATTGCTACAATTACTTATATAGGTAATGACACTAAATTAGGAAAAATAGGGAAAAGCTTAGAAGATATCAAAGAAGAAAAAACACCTTTAGAACTCCAGATTAACAATTTTGTAAAAAAGATGGTAAGTATTGGAGCTGTCGTTTTCTTGATTGTTTGGCTGATTAATTATTTGAATTCTAAGGATGTTTTAGATAGTTTATTGAAAGCTTTGACCTTGGCAATGAGTATCATGCCTGAAGAAATTCCCGTAGCATTTACCACCTTTATGGCATTGGGTGCATGGCGATTGATGAAGATGGGGATAGTAGTGAAGCAAATGAAAACCGTTGAAACACTTGGGAGTGCTACAGTCATTTGTACAGATAAAACAGGTACAATTACTGAAAACAAAATGACATTAGCCAAACTATTCGTGCTTTCAAGTCAGAAAGTCACAGACTTAAGTGAAGAGCTAAAACAAGAAGAAAAAGACCTTATTAAGCAAGCCATGTGGGCGAGTGAACCTATTCCATTCGACCCAATGGAAATAGCATTGCATCAAGCATATAGTAAACTTGAGGAAAATGATGAAAGACCTAACTTTAAATTAGTACATGAGTATCCTTTAGGGGGAAAACCACCTATGATGACCCATGTTTTTGAAAACCAAGATGGTAAACGTATCATTGCTGCCAAAGGAGCTGTTGAAGCTATCATGCGAGCATCAAATGTTAGCTCACAAGAAAAGGATGAGATTGAAAATGCCATTAACCTACTTTCGCAGGATGGGTATCGAGTTTTAGCAGTCGCCATTGCTGAATTTGTAGGGGATGACTATCCTGCCAACCAAGAGGACTTTGATTTTGTATTGAAAGGAATCGTTGCATTTTATGACCCTCCCAAAAAGAATATTCATAAAGTATTAGAGGAATTTTATAAAGCAGGAATTACCGTAAAGATTGTAACAGGAGACAATGCGGCTACAACTGTAGCAATAGCCAAACAGATAGGCTTTAGAGGCTATGAAAAAAGCATTACTGGCGATGAGCTGATGCAATTATCAGATGAAGAACTGACAAAAAGTGTGATTGAAACACAAATATTTAGCAGAATGTACCCCGAAGCAAAGCTAAAAATCATCAATGCCCTGAAAGCTCACAATGAAGTAGTGGCCATGACTGGTGATGGCGTGAATGATGGACCAGCATTAAAGGCCGCACATATTGGTATTGCAATGGGCAAAAAAGGAACAGAAATAGCTAAAGAGGCTGCTTCTTTGATTTTGTTAGAGGATGATTTGTCAAAAATGGTAGATGCCGTAGCCATGGGTAGAAGAATCTACACTAATCTTAAAAAAGCTATTCAGTATATCATTTCTATTCATATACCTATTATTCTTACTGTATTTATTCCTTTGGCTTTGGGTTGGCTATATCCAAATATTTTTTCGCCAGTTCATATTATTTTTCTTGAATTAATCATGGGTCCAACCTGTTCTATTATTTACGAAAATGAGCCATTAGAGCAAAATCTGATGAAGCAAAAACCACGCCCAATGTCAACGTCTTTTTTTAGTTGGAAAGAACTTACTACTAGTATTATTCAAGGGTTATTCATTAGTGCGGGTACAATTTTTACCTATCAATATGCCCTTTATTTAGGTTATGACGAAGCCATTACACGCACCATGATTTTTACGGTTTTAATTACGGCTAATATCTTTTTAACCTTAGTCAATCGTTCGTTTTATTATTCTATCATCACTACTTTACAATACAAAAACAACTTGGTGTTCATCATCATCAGTATTACTGTTGCCATGATGTGTGCTTTACTTTTTGTACCAGTATTTACTACTTTCTTTGCTTTTGAAGCCCTCAATCTCAACCAAATTGCTACAAGTATAGTTATTGGTTTTATTAGTGTAATTTGGTACGAAGTAGTTAAATGGATAAAACGAAGACGAGCATTGATAGCTTAATAACATCGTCGTCTATTGTACGATACCAATCATAATATCCATAACATTGGTTTGTGTGGGACCGGTAATTAGTAAATTTCCAGTTTGTTCAAATAAATGATAGGAGTCATGATTAATCAGGTAATCTTCTATTGGTAAATTATTTTCTAGCGTATTTAATAGTGTTTTTCTGTCAATTACTGCTCCAGTAGCATTTGTTGGGCCATCAGAGCCATCAGTACCCCCACTTAGTATTGAAAATTGAATAGCAGTATCAAGCATATTCATTTTCTTGAGTTCCTGTAAAGCCACTAATACAAAGTGTTGATTTCGTCCACCTTTGCCATTGCCAGTAACTTTCAAGGTACTTTCGCCACCTTGTATGATACAAATCGGTTTATTTCCTTTATAATTAATGAGTAAGGCTATAAACTTCTTGGCTTCTATTGATGTGTCGCCTGTTACAATCTCAGGAATAATTAGTGTTTCATAACCCAATGCTTTGGCTGTTTTCTCGGCGGCCAATTGAGCAATTTTATTATTAGCAATGATTTTAGTAACAGTATTTTTAAAAAGTTCGTCTCCAGCTTTTGGCGTCTCGTCAATCTTTCCTGAGATGCCTTTTTCTAAATAACTTTTAATGGAAATAGGCAAGGTTGAGTGTAGATGATATTTTACAATCACCTCAAATGCATCCTGAAAGGTAGATGAATCAGGGACAGTCGGACCACTGGCAATCACATCTAAATCATCATTGGGTACATCGCTAATAATCAACGAAAACACTCTCGCTCCATTACAATATCGAATTAATTGTCCTCCCTTTATGGCTGAAAGGTGTTTTCTGACAATGTTAATTTCATTAATGCTTGCCCCAGACTTTATTAAAAGGTCGAAAGTAGATTGTACATCATTTAAAGATAACCCATGTGGTACATCGCACCATAAAGATGATGCACCACCACTGATTAAACATATTACGATATCGTTTGATGTTACTTTTTGTAATAAACCAAGTGTTGCTTTTACGGCTATTACGCCTGCCTCGTCTGGCACAGGATGAGCACTTTCTAGGATTTTTATTTTTTTAGTAGCTACACTATGTCCGTATTTTGTGGTAACGATACCTTCTTTGATATTGTCGCCTAGTATTTTCTCTGTTTCAAAAGCCATAGCAGCTACGGCCTTGCCTGCGCCAATTACATAGATATTCTGAAAATCACATTTCAAGAAACGTTCTCCACAAATTTGTACAGCATCATGTTCTACTCTTAGATATTCACCAAGTAGTTGCGAAGGCTGAACAGCATTAATTCCAGCATTAAAAATTTCAATAATATCCTCAGTCATGCTTTTAAAAAATCAATTCATAGTTAGTACTTCGTCCGCCAGCCATTTCTTTCTGTAAAATCCCTTTTGCCATCAAATCTTGAATGTCTCTTAAAGCCGTATCCGCAGAACATTTAGCCATTTTAGCCCATTTAGATGACGTAAGTTTCCCTTCAAAATTATCCATTAGTTTGTTCAGTAAAAGCTTTTGTCGCACATTCAAAGGAGTATCTCTATATCTTTCCCAGAATCTTGCCTTGGCCAATACTTTTTCTAAAATGACATCTGTATTCAATAAGGCTTGGGTCAAGCAGTCTAAAAACCATGCAAGCCAAAGTGTAATATCAGACGTTCCTTTTTGTACTTTTTCCAAGATTTCATAATAACTATTTCGCTGTAATTGAATTTGGGCAGACATACTGAAAAACCGCTGAGAACTACCATCAGCCTTGGATAATTGCATGTCAGTAATGGCTCTTGCAATTCTCCCATTACCATCATCAAACGGGTGAATCGTTATAAACCAAATGTGTGCAATGCCTGCTTTCATGATAGGGTCTATGTACTGTGTTCCGTTAAACCATGTTATAAATTGTTGCATCTCTTCGGCTAATGACGAAGCTTCAGGTGCCTGAAAATGTACTCTTTCTCTCCCCATTGCTCCTGATACTACCTGCATATCGCCTGTTCGCCAATTAGCTATTGTGATAGGGTACATACCACTTCTGCCTGTAGGAAAAAGAGCGGCGTGCCAATTAAACAAACGTTCATCACTAAGGGGCGTTTGATTATTTTGTGTGGCATCCAACATTACTTCTACAATGCCATCCACATTCCTATCAGAGGGAATTAAGCCAACAATATCCATTCCTAAACGCCTAGCTAAAGACGAGCGAACCTGTTGAGGATTTAAAAACTCCCCTTCTATTTCTGTTGATTTCAGGACATCCAAAGTAAGCGTTGCCAAAAAGGCTTCTTGTTGAAGGACAAAACCTAATTGCTCCATTTTGCCCATCAATTTACCCTGCAAATTCCTAACTTTGCCAAGGGGCATTGATAGTATTGAATCGTCCCATGTAAAGGCTGTCCAATTGATATGTTGATGTATGTAATTGCCCATATAAATAGATTATGCGGTGAATATAGTATTTATTCTCCGCATAACATGCGGAGAATGTTTTTATTATTCTCCGCAAGCTTTTATTAAGCATCCTCAGACATTAATTTTATCATCAAGCATATTTTACCTTAATAAGACATCACATAACAGTTGTAATGATAGCTTACTTTTGTGTAAATCCAGAAACAAAATTTAATATGAAAACAAAATTATTACTATTACTGCTGATTGGTATATTTAGTTCTTTCTCTCCCGAAAAAATTACTTGGGTAGCCATTGGAGATTCTATTACTTATTTAAACGATCATCCGAAGGAAACAGGTAACAGAATTACCAAAGGTTATATGAGTGGTGTTGTGGAAAAGCTCCCTCAGTTGGAATACATCAACCAAGGTCATAATGGTTGGACTTCTGTAAGAATTGCCGAACAAATAGAAAAGCTTGGTTTGGTAAAAGCAGATGTTTATAGTATATTTTTAGGAACGAATGATTGGTGGCAGGGTCGTACACTGGGAACTTTGGCCGACTATCAAAATGCAACGGGTTTTAATACCGTATATGGTTCTTTCAGAATTATTATCAATAAAATCAAAAGTTTAAATCAAGATGCCAAAATTATCTTGATTACACCCATGCAACGCGCAGATTTTGTCTACATTGCCAATCCGAAAAACAATGCGTATGGCTCATATAGAGAGAAAAAGGGGCAAGAATTATCTCAATTTGCCGAGGCAGTGAATACCATAGGAAAGCTTGAAAACATTCCTGTAGTGGATTTATACCATACTAAAAAATTAAAAATAGCCAAGCTCGTTCATTTCAAACGCTTGAAAGATTCACAAACTGGGACATACAAAAATTATCGTTATCCAGCCTTTATAGATGTCCCCTACAATCCTGAAACAGACGAATATCCATATCCCCTTGAAGCCATTGATATGACTTACGATGGCTTGCATCCATCAGATAAAGGATATGAAGTAATTACTAAAAAATTGGTTAAAGTGATGAAAAGTATATTATAGCTGTAATATTTATGATTGACGATGTTAAAAAAACGGTCTGTGAACTAATTAGTTCACAGACCGTTTTAATTTATCCAATCGTAATTTTGTGTTCAAAAGGAGTTATACCAGTGAGGTATACATACAAGCCATCTGTTTTCAACGTTCCGAAATGTGAGCTGTACATTTCACCTTCCAAACTTTTAATTTTAGTATGTTGGTTTATTCCTTGTCCGAATTTTATAGTATCCTTACCATAAGTATATTCGCCTGTTTTTCCTGCTAATAAATAATTATTAGGCGAATTTTCTACTTCTTTCACCCCCGTCAATTGTCCTCCTTCTTTAAAACATAATTCAATCGTTACTGATACGCCATCAGTTCCTTTTGAACTGAATATCAATTCATTAATACCATCTTTTTCTTCAATACTAATGGTTGTATCTATCATTTTGACATTGCTTTGAGGGCGATGCTCAAAATCCATTTTATTCCAGAATCTGCCATCCGTACTTGGTGAGTGCTTGTAATCACCATTAGCTTTTTTAAACTGTTTAGGCAAAGGTTGGTAATAAGGGGCTTCGATTCTTTGATGCAATATGTACTTTCCATCTTGATAAGTAATTCCTTGGCTACGGAAATAACCTGTACTGAAAAAATCGATAGAAAAACGAAGGTATTTTAAAATGGCTTCACCTTTCCTAAAAGCAAATAAATTTGAATTTGTCGACCTTCCAGAAGCAATAATAATAGGGAAATCTGCTCCACCGAAAATCGTAGAAGTTGTATCATTCTTTCTGATTCTCACCAAATTGGTCGTCTTAAAGAATTTTTCAAAATTTACTGATGGAGCTTTAGGCGTTGGAAGTGGTTTTAAGTAGGTAGGTTCTTCTAAACAAAATGGTAATAAATCAACCATGATTTTTTCGTCAAACCCTTTTACCTTCTCAATGAATTTTGTAATTGAGGCAAATGCTGCATTATTATCTTTAATGGCTAAGTAGCGATAATCATGATAATGATTAAGCACATTAATAGTCATGAATTGGTCTTGTCTCCTTGAGTCGGTAGTGACTAAATCACCATTGGGTTCTATATAAAAATACGTTAGGTTGAGGTTTTTACGAACAGGCTCTAACAATTTAGGACGCTTTAGCAAACGAGCCATCGTAATTAAGCATCTATCCGTTACCTCAGCATAAATCATACTTCTTTCCAGATAATGCCCATCACTATCGATATAAATATTTTCAGAAAGCCATTCATCAATGCGTTTTACATAAGCTGGATTTGGAAATAAATCATTTATTTGTGCCAAAGCTGCCGATACCACCCATCGATGGTTGGGAGTATGAATACCCCCCAATCTTAGCGATTCACCTGCCTTCAGGATAAATTCTTTGAGTAACTCTTTTAATGTTGCAAGTATGGGCGTAGTGTTGTGTTTAAAAATGGTAGCCGCAACACAAAGGGGTTCAAGAATGAATGCAGTGTCGGGTGGTGAGGCCAAATTACCTAAATTAAGCGTACCATCTGTTTGCTGAGCTTTCAGGATAAAGCGGATAATTTTGGTCATTGCTATGACCAATTCCTCTTTTTGATAATATTGTGAGGTTGATTCAGCATACCCTGCAGCTAAATTGGCTAAATCAAACCCTAATCGTCTACGAATCTCCGTTATATCAGATGAAAAAACAGTTAATAATTTGGCAACTTCTTTATTATTAGCTTGAACTATTTGTTGGTGAAAATTTTCGTCAGAAGTACTTTCATGCTGAGCATAAGTCATTATTGGTGATAGCACTGCCAATGTTCCTAATCCAAAGCATTGTTGTAAAAAAGTTTGTCGTGTAATATGTTCCATATTATAAGGATAAAAGTAAAAGGTTGTCTTTTGTAAAAGATTAACACTCGACTTATTTACTTACTTGATATTGACACATTAGCCTTTTTACTATGCTATCTGGCTCTATGGGTATTCATTTTAGTTATATATTTTTAGGCAGAGTAGGGTAGGAGATGATTATTAATTAAACCCTCAATGAACCACGAAAGCCTCTAGCGGCGTAATAAGATTCTGCACCATTATGATATATGAAGACCGTACCATAGCGAAAATCAGCGAAAAGAGCACCCCCAAGTTTTCGAATAGCAGCAGGCGTTTGTATCCAACTAGATGTTTTTGCATCAAACTTTCCAAGTTTTTGTAAAGCACGATATTGCTCTTCTGTTAAAATTTCAATACCCATGTTAGTTGCCATATCTACAGCATTATTTGCTGGTTTATGTTCTTTTCTTGACGCTAGCGCTGCTCCATCGAAGCAAATACTTCTACGACCTTTGGGCGTTTCTTCTGAGCAATCGTAAAAAAAATATTCGCCCGTAATTTCATCATAACTAACAACATCTGGTTCACCCCCAGTCTCTTCCATTTCATGAAGCGACCATAATTTTTCAGGATTTGCTTCTAATTTGGCTTGTATGCTAGCCCATTCAATACCTTGATGTCTGTTCATATTTTTCTCAAAACGTACTTTCAACACACTGAGTAATTTTGTACATTCTTCAGAAGACAAAGCATTTTTATTGACATTCATGTTTTTTTATATTGATACAGCAATAACGTTGCTAATTTTCATCATTTAAGCCTTTCCCTTTAAGAATATGTGGCGTATATTTTTCAATTCTTGATTCCCTAGTTTTGGCTTGTTTCGGTGCAGCAAAATAAAGAAGATATGCTCTCTGTCGGCCTGGGGTTAAGGATTCAAAAGCAGTTTTTAACTCAGGAGCTTCATCTAATTTTTGTTGAAATTCGTCAGGAATAGAAAATTCTGAAGTTTTTTTAAGCGTCACTTGCAGTCCTGCTTTCTCTACTTCAATGGCTTCATAAACATACGTTTTGATGATAGATTCTAATTCCACTATTTCCTGCACATTCGTAAACCGAATCTGGCGTGTTGCCTGTGTATTCTCTGTTTGCTGAATCAAAATACCATTTGCATCATTTAATAAAGCTCCTTTGAAGAACAAAAGTGCACAGTATTCTTTAAAATCATGTATCAAAACGATGTTGCTTTTCTGAAAAGTGTAACAAGGTACACCCCATTTCAATTCTTCAGTCAGTAGACAGTCAAGTACAATCATTCTCAACTTTTCTAATTCCTTTTGCCATTTTTCGGCTTTATTAAAGTAAAAATCAACCTTTGGATTCATCTTAATTATTTGTTGGAATAATTTTTCTATTGGCAGGTCTAAAATACCACGATACTATTGTCAGCACTAGTAATAACGTCGAAGGAAATATTTCATTTACAGCATCCTTTAATGCTAGATGTGAAAGTATTGCTCCTGACATAGCAAAGAAAAAGCCAGCATAAGTCCATTCCTTCAGCAATGCAAACTTTGGGATAAGCACTGCTACAACTCCTAACAATTTCCAAACTCCTAATATTGTCAGAAAATAAACAGGATACCCCAAATGGGTAATAGCATCTACTTCTTCTTTCATTTTCAATAACTGTACTACCCCAGTTGATAGCATTCCTAGTGACAACCAGCTAGTAGCAATCCAATAGATGATTTTGTTTCTCTTCGTCTTCATTATATCATTTTTTTTACAATATCTTCTAGTCGGTTATGAGCCATGTTGATGCCTTTCGCAAAAGGTAGCTGTAACATCTGGTCTCTAAGGGCAACAGATTTGTACACAATATGCATACTCAGTTTACTAGTATTTTCAGTAAGTTTCTCAAATGCTAAAAACTCCAACTGGACATCAAAAGGGGTATTTTCCATTTCAAATGTCCTAGTGATTTTTTGGTTTAAACTAAACTCATGAATCACTCCATTAAAGCCATGCTTGTTTCCTTTAGGGTCGGTGGTTACAAATTGCCAGCTACCATGCTTTTTATTTTCTAGTTTCAAAACTTTTGTCCCCATCCATTGTTCAACAATATCAGGCTCAACATAGGCTTTAAAAAGTAATTCTACTGGCAAATCAAATTCCCTTATAACCATTAACTCCTGTTTGCCCTCTTCAGCAATGATTTTTGTTTTGGGTTCCATATTATTTTATTCCTTTGGTTTATATCCTTTCATAAGAGCTTCTAACTTATTAAACCTATCATCCCACATTGTGCGGAATGGCTCTATAAAGTCTGCGATTACTTTTATTTTTTCTGGATTCAAGCGATAGTAAATTTCTCTACCATTTTGTTCTTGTTCAAGCAATTCACACTCGACAAGTATCTGTAGGTGTTTTGATACAGTAGGTCTGGCGGTTTCAAAATTTGAGGCTATCGTACCTGCTGTCATTGATTGAGAAGCCACCAATAACAATATGGTTCTTCTAGTCGGGTCGGCAATTGCCTGAAAAACATCTCTGCGTAAATTCATTATGTAGTTATTTGGCTACATAATTTTTTTGAAAAAAAACAAGAAAACATTTTCATAATTAAAAACAATATCGTAATATTGCGATATAATAATATAATCAATGGGACTTACTAAAACAGAGATATTTACAGACGAGCAGAACAACTTGGCATCACTATTCAAAGTGTTAGGGCATCCTGCAAGGATAGCAATACTTCAGCATATTATCAATCAGAAAGCCTGTATTTGTAATGATTTAATTGATGAATTAGGATTAGCGCAGGCAACTATTTCTCAGCATTTAAAGGAGTTGAAGAATATTGGTATCATTCAGGGAACCATTGAAGGAAAATCAGTTTGCTATTGTATAGAAGAAAAAAAATGGCATGAGGTTCAAGAGTTGTTTAATCTATTTTTTGAACAAAATGTAAAAGTTAATGAATGCTGTTAATGCATTTTTTTAGACTTTTAATATCGTAATATTGCAATATAACATTTTATGCTTAATAATCGACGCTTTATGAAATTATCAAACATCAAAGAAATCTTACCCACATTGAATAATGTGGAGTTTCAATTAGAGGGTGGCACATTTGTGCCAGAACATTTTCACGTGACAGAAATAGGCATGATTACAAAACATTTTATTGATTGTGGTGGAACCATAAGAAATGAGAAGGTAGTCAATTTCCAACTATGGGATGCAAATGATTATGAGCATAGATTGAAACCAACTAAGCTGCTTAACATCATCAAGCTTTCTGAAGAAAAATTAGGTATCGAGGATGCTGAAATTGAAGTAGAATATCAAGCCGAAACTATCTGTAAATATGCCTTAGCATTTAATGGAAACCATTTTATTTTAAAGAATAAACAAACAGCATGTTTGGCAAATGATGCCTGTGGAATTCCTACTGAAAAACAAAAAATAAACTTAGGAGAATTAAAAAGTAATGCTTGTTGTACTCCTAATTCAGGTTGTTGTTAAAGCATTGATTTTTGTAATCAAGTATCCTATCTTTCTTATGTTCCATTAGTTTTATTCTTAGCGAAGTACTTACGTAACTCGCTAAGAATAAAGAATATTTTTTTGTATAATCTCATATTGAATTTTAATATTCTCATTAACTGCTAATAAACCTATCTCTATCATCTGCCTCACACACCATTTGTCTGTCTATAATTCCGTAGAGCGCTGTTTTTTTCTTAACGCAAAAACATATCTACTCTACAGAAATATATGTAAAGCACTATTTAGTGTTACATTATCGAACCGAACTCTTACTAAACCAGCCTTAATACGCTAGATTTGGACAGAATCTTCATAAGTGCTTTAATTAGCAAAAACGCTGTAGAAGTGTTGGTTAAACGCACATTTTCCTTGAGAAAAAGTAAAAAATAAGGTTTGGATATTCTGGAAAAGATATAAAATTATATTTTTATAATATTATTTTAAACAATAAGATGAGTGTTTTAATATGTATTATTACATTTGTGTCTATTTTACACATTTCATTTTTAGTTTATGTAATCAATATTTAAGTTTGATAATTATTTGTTGTTTTATATAGCTTCTTTTAAATACTGTTTTTCAGAAAGATAGTATTCCTATTATTGAATGAATAACGCGATTAATCATGACAAATAAATACCTCCTTATTTTTTTACTTTTGCTGTTCCAACAATCTTTTGGGCAAGTAAAAAACTATAACTTTATCAATATTAATAGCAAAGATGGGCTTGCTTCAAATACGGTTTATGCTATTTATAAAGATAAATTAGGTTTTATGTGGTTTGGTACTGAAGACGGACTTAACAAATTTGATGGACAAAATTTTACCGTTTACAGGCATAAACAAAATGAAAAAGAAAGTATAGGAAGAGGAGAAGTAATGGCTATTACCGAAGATATAAACAGAAATTTATGGATAGGAACAAAGCTAACATTGGCATTATATAATAGAAGTTCAGACAAATTCACCAATTTTGATTTTACAAAAACAGGCTGGATACATACGCTCTCTTCTGATCATTCGGGTAATATATGGGTTGGTACATATAATGGACTTTTTTATTTTGATACTAAAACAAGAAAAACGAAGGCTATTAGTTTACATAAGGGAGATAGTAAAAAAGTAGGGTATGAATTGGTCTTTTGTATATTTGAAGATAGTAAAAAACAGATTTGGGTTGGTTCGCAATCAGGTTTATATTTACTTGATCGTAATCAAAGGGTAATAAAAAAGTATGTTCATCAAAACAATAATTCTAATTCGCTTTCTGACAATACCGTCAGAGCCATTACGGAAGACCGAAACGGGAACCTATGGATAGGTACCAACTTAGGCTTAGATGTAATGAACCCCAACACAGGAAAGATTGAGAGTTTTAAAAGTATTGAGTCTGATGAGAGAACGATTAGCAACAACATCATAAATAAAATTATTTTTGATGCGGATGGTAATCTTTGGGTTGGTACAGAAAATGGTATGTCGATTTTTGATATTACAACCCGCACAGCATTAAGAATAAAAAGCCTCTTGCCAGATAAAAATAACCCGTTTGGAAGCTTTGCTGGCTATAAGGTAAAAGACATTTATATCGGGAAAGACGGTATAAACTGGTTTGCTACCGTTAATGGAGGCGTAAATAAATATGATAAAAATTTAGCCTTTTTTCAGCATAGATTCCACTTGCCCAATGAAACATATGGATTAAAAGGGTCTTCGGTAATGGCATTTGCAGAAGCTGCTTCTGGGAACCTATATGTTGGTACAGATGGGGGAGGACTTAATATCTTTGATACTAAAAAAAACGTTTTCTATGATGTTCCTCTTTATTCCTCTCAAGGGAAGATTAAAAACATTTTGGCTTTAGAAAAAAAAGGAGACGATTTGATTATTGGCACTACCAACGATGGTATAGTTAGTATCAATGAAAAAACGCATCAAATAAAACCGTTGTTTGCTATTAAAGACAAATTGAATAAATCTGTTGTCTTGATTAATTGCCTAAAGGCAGATTCGAAGGGTAACCTATGGGTTGGTACAAATGGCGCAGGCTTATATATTTGTTTAGCCCAGTCAAATACATTTGTTCCTTTCAAGAATATACTTGATGAACACCTTAAAAAACAGTATACCTTAAATAGTTACATTACAGCCATAGAAGAAGATAAAGAAGGAAATATTTGGGTCGGCTCAAATGGAAGTGGTCTTATTATTTATAATGCAGACAAACAGACATTGAGTGCATTTAATCAAAAGAACGAAAATTTCCCCATCCATAGAATACTAAGCATTTACTCAGATAAACGCAATAGAACATGGGTGAGTGTGTGGGGAGAAGGATTATGCTTGTACAATAAAAAAAGAAGAAAATTTGAGCAGTATGGAGAAGAACACTTACTTTCTAATAATGTTATTTATAAAATATTAGAAGACAACGCTGGAAAGTTGTGGCTCAGTACTAACAAAGGAATTTCGATGTTTGATTTAAGTAAAAAAAGATTTAAGAATTTTACTTATCGAAATGGTATTCAAAATACAACCTTCAATATAGGTGCTGGAATCAAAACAAAGACAGGAGAAATGTATTTTGGGGGGCTTGATGGCTTTAATTTTTTCAACCCTATTCAATTATTTCAAAATACTAAAACTCCGTCGGTTGTAATTACTGATATAAAAATTAATAATAAACGAGCTAACCCTACTGAAAATAGTGAACTTAAAGAGGATATTACTTTAGCCAAAGAAATCAACTTAAGCTATAAACAAAATTTTTCTTTAGACTTTGTCGCTTTAAATTACACTGCGCCGCATGAAAACCAATATACTTATCAGCTTGAGGGCTTTGATAAAGAGTGGAACAATGTAGGTTCAGTGACGACGGCGGTTTATACTAACCTAGACCCTGGGAAATATATTTTTAGGTTGAAAGTAAAAAGTGAGGATGGAACTTGGCAAACTCCCGAAAAAACTATTCTTATTAATGTTCATCCACCATTTTGGCGTACTTATTATGCTTATAT
>NZ_JBWKYN010000030.1:0-41118 GCF_059423785.1 Arcicella sp. GW458-12-2-14-TSB2
GCCTTTATCCGTCACGGATAAAGGCTTTTTTTATGAAATGAATTGAAGAAAATTAATTCCCTACAATAAATACAGCATTTCCAAACAATAATTTACCATTTTGCCAGAAACCTCTGAAAATAGGGTCATTAGCTAAGTAAACAATTTGTCCACGACCAAAATCTTGTGTCCCGAAAATCATTGAGTTTTTAAGCTTTTCTTGTGCTTTTACACCTACATAGCCCGCTATTAAATCTTTGGTTTTAGTGACACCCACGTTCCAACCATCAGTTAAATATTGGAAATCAGTTGTTTCTAACACCAAACTATAGTAGTTTTTGTCATATCCAAAAGCCAATGGATTGGTATTATCCATTGAAAGTTTGTAAATACTTCCCGGTGTTTCTTCTGAAACAGATTCTCTTTCAGCATTGGCATAAACCTTTAATTTAGCCGATTCGTTTTCTTTGTCTTTATCCTTTTTCTTATCCTCTTCTTTGTGTTTCAACTCAAAACCATCTTTGCCCGCTAAAGCATTCAATGCACCTTGTATCGCAATCAATTTACCACCAGCACGTATCCAGTCTTTTACTTTGCTTAAGTTTCTGTCATCCAAAATTTTATTGTATCGACCATCTGCTAAAATCAACACATCGTATTTAGATAAATCAACTGTTCCCAATGTGTTTTCACCAATAATTGTAGCAGGGTATTCAAGTTGTTTATCAAAGAAATGCCACGTGCCACCAAAACCAGTAGCAGAAACACCTTCACCTGAAACAATAGCCACTCTTGGTGGAGCTAAATACGATACATTATCTGACCCAAAATCTGAACCTTTAGTAGACATACCTGTAGATACCGAATAAAGATTTACTTGGAACTTATCAGCTTCAGCTCTTACAATTTTATCGAAAGAATCACCTAAGCGTTCGTTTCCCGTACGAGTAATTACTAAAGTACCTTCGTTATATGTTTGGTTTTCGATTTCAAAAGGCTTGGCTGCTGAACGAACTTTGATGCCTTTTTTCAATAAAGAAGCCAATAATTTCAATTCACTGAATGCTTGCCATTTTACAATATAAGCATACGGTTTTTCTATTTTTGACGTAGCAGGTACAAACTGAGGCTTGGGTGCTGGCGTAATTTTATCTTTTACTGCAAAGGCACTTAAACCATAAGCATACGGTAATGACCATGACGTAATGTCGTAAGTGACAGAATCTTCAACCATTGTTTTAGGTTCTAATAAAATCTTTAAGAACGTAGAACGAGGTTGGAATAAGTTAATCACAATATCATCGGGGTCGATGGCGAAACCTACATTTTTATCATCCTGATAGCTATAGCCAGCCGCTACAAGTGATTTTCCTGCAATACCATATTGGAAGTTCTCACGGTCTAAATAATTCAAGAACTCACGTGTTCTGCTCTCGTTTCCTTTCGTTTTAAATACAAATGATTTGTATTGACCTACTGGCGTTTTTTGAGCATTATCAAAGAACTTGATAAACTCAGTAACGGTTTTGTCTGCATTCGCTGAAATGGCTTCTAAACAAGAAAAAGAAGTACTTAAGTGGTGGTCGATTCTTTGTTTTAAAGTAAGGGTATCACCATCTCTTTTAGTAACCCCTAAGCCACCTCTACCGCCTCCGCCTTGTTCGTAAGTCATACCGAAGGCACCGTTATAAGTTGGGTAAGTATCGCCGTAAGAAGGATATAGCAAGTCAAAACGTTCTTTTGAGAAATACAACCATCCATTTTTATCAAAATCACGTTTGTTATAATCACCCAAAATCTTCTGGAATTCTCTTTGCCAGCTAGTAATATCTTCGTGATATGGTTTGGCAGAAGGTGAGAAATAATAAGGGTTTTCTACACCTTGCTCATGAAAGTCGGCATGAAGGTTTGGCATCCATTGACGGTATACAGCCATTCTTTCTTGCGATTCTTTTTGTGTTTGCCATGCCCAGTCACGGTTCAAATCAAATAAATAATGATTAAAACGTCCACCTGGCCAAGGTTCAGCATGTTCAATTGCAGCAGGATTTGGGTTATACACAGCACCTACCTTTTGATTATAAAAGTTTACATAACGGTCGTATCCATCAGGGTTAATGCTAGGGTCTAAAATCACAACAGTATTAGCCAAAATAGCTTTTGAACGCTCGTTAGTAGGGTTCATCAATTCGTATAAGGTAAATGGAGCAGTACTTGTTCCGCACGACTCATTACCATGTACGTTAAAACTCAGCCAAGCAATCGCAGGTTGTTTTTTAGTAGGCTTTCCTTCCAGTAAACCAATTGACTTTAGGTTATTGGTCCTGATTTCTTCTAATTGTGCGAAATTTTCAGTAGATGCTAAAATAGCAATCATCAATGGGCGACCTTCATTAGTTGAGCCATACTGAATCAATTTAACCTGATTAGGACTTTGGCGAGCTACATATTCGTAATAACTCACCACTTGATGATGTCTTAGAAAGCGTTCGCCTTTTTTAAAGTTTAGAAACTCTTCGGGAGACTGGAGCTTGCTTTGTGCTGATGCACAGATACTTAGTAGCAAAAATGCGTAAATTAATAGATTTTTGGGCATGATTTTGAGTTTTGATGAATAGATTCAAACCAAAAATAGAAATAAAAAACTTCCTAAAAAATCAATTGTCCTTTTTTTCACAACAAGATTTTTGTGGTACAGGGTCATAGCCACTACCGCCCCAAGGATGGCAAGAGGCAAAACGTTTCATACCTAAACGAAAGCCTTTTGAAAAACCCCAGATTTGAATGGCTTCAATCATGTATTGCGAACAAGTAGGAGTATAACGACAAGCATTCGGGAAAAAAGGAGAAATGAGTCCTTGATATATACGCACAAAAACAATAAGGATTTTACTAGGGATATTTGCCATTGGTTGGAATGTTTTCCCAAAGGTAAACATCCTTTTTCAAATGCTAAAAAAACAATATAACCTTAGCTTGATATAGCTGCTAAAACGCTCTAATAATATGCACAATTCAGATGGGTTTATGCTATTGTATGGTGTGTGTGTTGGATGACCTTGTATTAAAAGATTAGACTATCGTATAAGTATCACTAAAATGAGTAAAGTTTGATGTTTCGTTGTGTTTTAAAGGATGAAATATAAATTAGTTTTATATTGCTTTAATATCCAAAACATCTCAACTATTTATCCGTATGAAAAAAAGAACATTTTTAAAAACGTCGTCAATTATGGTAGGAGGAATCGTGCTTTCTCGCTTAGTAGCTTGTAAGTCAGCACCAAAAACGCACCTGAAAAACTGGGCTGAAAATTTAGAATACAGTGCCGAAAATGTCTATTATCCCAAAAATGTAGAAGAAGTACAGGAAATTGTAAAGAAGTGTGATAGTCTCAAAGCGTTAGGGTCGCGGGATTCTTTTAATACGATTGCTGATAGTAGCGAGAATCAGATTTCCTTAAAAGACTTCAATAAAGTAGTCTCATTAGATAAAAAAGCGAATACTGTTACGGTAGAAGGCGGTATAAAATATGGAGAATTAGCCCCTTATTTAGAAGAAAATGGTTATGCCTTACACAACTTGGCTTCCTTACCCCACATTTCAGTAGTGGGAGCTTGTGCAACCGCTACACATGGCTCTGGCGTAAAAAATGGAAACTTATCTACAGCCGTTACTGCCTTTGAATTTGTAAATGCCGAGGGAGAAATAATCAATCTTTCAAAAGAAAAAGATGGCGAAAAATTTAATGGTGCCGTAGTGGGGCTAGGGGCATTAGGGGTAGTTACTAAAATTACCTTGGCATTGCAACCGAGCTTTAAAATGAAGCAGGTAGTTTATAGAAACCTACCGATGAGTGCCTTAGAAAAGAACTTCGAGACCATCATGTCTAGTGGCTATAGTGTAAGCTTGTTTACCGACTGGAAGAATAAAAATATTAATGAAGTATGGGTAAAAAGTAAAGTAGAAGAAGGGGATACGACGGAAATTCCAGCAGCATTATTTGGCGCAAAATTAGCGACACAAAACCTACATCCGATAGAAGAAATTTCAGCAGAAAACTGCACCGAGCAATTAGGTGTAACTGGCGTATGGTATGAACGAATGCCACATTTTAAAATGGGTTTTACGCCAAGTGCAGGGAAAGAATTACAGTCGGAATACTTTGTTCCTATCGAACACGCTTATGAAGCCATGATGGCGATTGAAAAATTGCACGAGAAAGTTAGCCCGCATATTTTTATCTCAGAAATTCGCGCCATTCAGGCAGATGATTTATGGATGAGTCCATGTTACAATCAAACGTGTGTAGCCATACATACTACTTGGAAACAAGAAATAGATGTTGTAATGGGTCTGCTTCCACTTTTTGAAGAACAATTAGCACCTTTTAATGCCCGTCCACATTGGGCAAAACTCTTTACGATGGACGCAACGGTTTTACAAGGTCGAATTGGAAAGTTAAATGACTTTAAGGCTTTGGTAAAAAAATATGACCCCAAAGGAAAGTTTCAAAATGAGTTTTTGAAGAAAAATCTTTTTAACAGCTAATGTCGTAAAATGAAACTATAATTCATTTTTCTGAATTTTATCCAAACCAAGAATGCATAGTCTGCGTATATCTGCTAAAATTTCCACATAAAACTATTAGTAGATATGCACTCAAATAAATTTAGACTGTTACTGACAGCCTCCGCTTTTGCTTTGGGTTTCAGTATGTTTTCCTGTAAGGATGACAATGAAAACGTGCTAGCGGTTATTAAACCAGACCAGACGTTCTACGTATTAGCAGATGGTAAGCAATTGATGAAGGTAAATGCCATGAATTCAGAAACTGCTACTGCTACCACCACTATTTCAGGTTTGTTAGCGAGCGATGCTTTGGTATCCATAGATTTCCGCCCTGCTACGGGGGAATTGTATGGCGTAAGTACCATGAATAGAATTTACGTAATTAACCAAGAAACAGGGGCTGCCAGAGTAATAGGTACTACAGCACTAAACCCTGCTATTAATGGTACAACAGTGGGTTTAGACTTTAACCCAACAGTAGATAGAATCAGACTGGTAACCAATACAGGTCAAAATTTGCGTTTGCATCCAGAAACAGGGGCAGTTGCGGCTACTGACGGCAATATTAATGGCGGTGTTAGTCAAGTGATTGAATCTGTGGCTTATACTAATAATGTGGCTGGTGCCAGTAGTACGATTTTGTATGATATTGATTCAAAATCTGATAAATTATACAAACAAGACCCTCCTAATAATGGTACTTTAGTAGAAGTAGGTGCTTTAGGCATAGACATAAGTGCTTCGGCAGGTTTTGATATTAATCCAGCAGGAGATGTAGCCCTAACGGCTGTAATGGTTTCGGGTAAATGGGAACTTCATCAAGTAGATATTACAACAGGGAAATTAACAAAATTAGGCAATTTACCTGCTGGAAATATCACTGGTTTGGCTATTCCAACCTCACCAGTGGCTTATGCGGTGGATGAAAGTAATAATTTGATGGTCTTCAATTACATGAATATTGGTACACCCGTTTCAAAAGCAATTACGGGTTTGCAAACAGGCGAAAGTATTGTAGGATTAGATTTTCGTCCAGTTACAGGGCAATTATACGCTTTGGGTAGTACCAGTAGATTGTATGTATTAAATACTTCGTCGGGAGTTGCCACAGTAGTTGGTACAGCACCATTTGCTACTGCTTTAGCGGGAACATCCTTTGGCTTTGATTTTAATCCTACCGTAGATAGAATCCGTTGTATCAGTAATACAGGGCAAAACTTACGTTTACATCCAGAAACTGGAGCAATTGCAGCAGTAGATGGTGCTTTGAATCCGGGTACACCGTCTATAACAGCCTCTGCATATACCAATAATTTTGCAGGAGCTACCTCAACGGTTTTGTTTAATATTGATAATGTAACGGATAAATTATACAAACAAGACCCCCCAAATAATGGTACATTGGTAGAGGTAGGAGCATTGGGGATTAATGTTGAAACCGTGGGAGGATTTGATATTAGTAGTAGAGGAGGAATAGCTTATGCAGCCTTGAAGGTTGGTGATAAATCTTCTATTTACACCATAAATCTTACAACAGGAGCAGCTACAAAATTAGCAGATTTACCAAGCACAGTACGTGCCTTCACGGTAGGAACAGGTTTTTAATATTTGGTGTAGTTTATGATTATGCAAAACCCCAAGGGATTTCTTCTTGGGGTTTTTTGTGTTCATCAATTTATCACAGGTACTGTATCAACCATTCTCTAGCTTCTATATCATTTGAAAATGACTTCATCGGAATAGGAGGTTTCTTAAATTTGAAAAGAATATTCATGATAAATTGAGCCAACCCTGCCTTAGAAACCATCGCCATAGCTTTATAAACATTAGGCAATTGCTCAGTAGAAAACTGACGAGTAGCTTTATCAGGTATAGGCGAATCACACAGATAAATTAATAATGGAACAGTCTTATTATTCGTGATAGACTTCACCAAAGCAATATTATCTGTAATATTTTGAACCGTCCTTTTAATACTCTTTGAATACGAATACAAAATACCGTCGCTATCTAGATAATAGTCCGCGATTTCGCCTTTTATGAGGTCTGTGTTGGGAGGAGGAAGCATAATGTTATTTATCGAATTTAATCTTTATTGCCAATGTTCAACTTAGATTTCGCTTTGTCAACTTTTCAAAAGTTGACAAAGCTCTTAATTTTGTATCATTCCAAATCAACCATTTGTTTTCCCGCTACTAATGAAACTGTTTTTCCATTCCAAACAAATTTTCCCGAAAGGTTAGGAGGTAGGGTTACTTCCCCTTGAATACCTGTTTTGCCTTTACTGTTTAGCTTTACAGTAATGTCTCCATTAGGGTGTGGCATTTTGCCTGAGATGTTTTCTAAGGTTCCTAAAGAAGGTTGGATACGTACTTCTTCAAAGCCGGGGGCATCGGGCATGATTCCACAGATAGTCGCTAGAAAATCATAATTAGGCGATGCCGACCAAGCATGACAGTCGGAGCGAGTGGGGTCGGCTTGTTCTGCAAAAGTGCTTAACCCTATCTTAAGCATATCTCGCCAAGGCGTTAATGTACTATAATACAAAGAAGCATTTCCCGACTTTTTGAGGGCTTGTGTTAAATAAAAGCGGAAATAGAAAGTCGCTTGCGTTAAACTTGGGTCGTTTAAAATCTTGTCCATAATAGCCTTTTCATTGGCACGTGGCACAGCGTTGGCAAGGATAGCAAAGATATTTCCATGCTGACTAAAAGCCTTTTTATCAGGCGTATCAGCTACTTCATTTTTGGTAGCATCCCAACATTGCTCGTAGCTTGATTTCGAGAGTAAATCGGCCATTGTACGATAATAAATGGCTTTTTCTTTGTCTCCATAAGTATCAAAAATGGCAGCTGCTTGTCGTAAAGTATAAGCATACTGAAAACTGATGATAGATGAATTCCCATCCGTTGCCCCATCAGGAATACCACCAATATCCGAAACTGCATTCCATTTCCAAGGCTTAGCCCAATCTACAAACGACCACCAATTCATCGCTCCCAACATATTTTTTTGAGGGTCTATTTTCCTTTCATACCAACCCAATACTTTTTCTATATTGGGCAAAAGCGTTTTCATAAAGGCATCATCCTTGCGGTGCATCCAATAGTCATACGCCATAGATACCCAAAACAAAGAGAAAGTTGGAATGATTTGAGGCGTATTGCATGGGTAACGGCTTTGGGTTAAACCTTCGGATGTCATAGAATTATTGAAATCTGTCAGGGCTTTACGCATCAGACGGTCGTCGCCAGAAACATATAATGATATTAAGGCTTGGATTCTGGTATCGCCCGTATATTGCAATTGCTCATAATAAGGGCAATCGAAATAGCTTTCGCCTGCACACAAACGTGCCGTTTGCCAGCCTACTTTCCAGATGTCTTGCAGGCTTGGGTCATTGCTCGTAAAGTTGGCTTTTTCTTCAAAGGGATAGCCCGTTTTTAATCCATAAAAATCATCGATTGCTAAAGGCTGTTCTTTGGTGATAATCGTAATTTCTATATAACGATAGGTTCTAAACCAAAGAGGTTTGAAACTGCTTTTGCCTTGCCCGTCTGGATGAAAAATATCTTGGATACCAATAATTCTTTTGCCTTCAATCTCGTTTCTGTTTCCCTTTACCCATTTATCATCAATCAAAGCCTCCGCATACGTAAAACTAATATCAGCAGATTTACCTCCGCTCACAATTATTTCAGGATAGGCAACAGTTTCAAATGTTTGGTCTAATAAAATTGTCGTTTTGCTATTGGCAGGAATTGTTAATGAGCCTTTTCCTTTCAACCAATTATCATGCATGGTGATGGTTTTTGTACTCTCAAACCTCCGAATGGTATTGATATTTTGATGAATTTCCTCCATTTGTGGAATCGTTCGAGGTACTAAATACCATTCTGCTCCTGAACCTGTTCCCGAAATATAACCATGTTCTAAAGTTCTGGCTGTTAGCCACTGACTATCATCAAATAATGGTTTTCCCCAATTGTTTGGAAACTTTGTGGCATCCACTTCTTCGCCACAGCCTACTACAATATAAGTACGTAATTTTGAACCTTCTACAGGAATAGGTTTATAGGCCTGATTTTGCAATACCTTCCAAGTGTTATTAGTATTGGCAACACTTTCCAGTTCAGTATTCCCTTGGATGATAAAACCCGTTTTATTACTCATCTGTGCGGCAGGCATATATTCGCCAAAATTCCAGACGATGGCAGCAATGGTATTTTTGCCTTGCGTTAAGTATTGAGCAATATCAAAAGTCTCAAAATTCCAGTGCATTAAATCGCTTCGAGCAGGGCCAGTGCCAATAAAATGTCCATTGACAAAAAGTCGATAGCGGTTATCTCCAGAAACATTGATGATAAACTGTCTAGGCTTTTCTGTTAAATCGAAGTTTTTACGAAAATGATAGACTCCAAAATCTTTAAGACTGACGTGTTGCGGTGCTATCCAATTGGCCTGCCAACGATGATTTAACACCTTAAAACTTGCTTGTTGTGCTGAAAGTGGAAGGGTGAAAATTAAAGAGACGAGCAACGCTTGCAGTACTTTCATTGTTGTTTTTGATTGATTGTGGATAATGAAACTAAAATACAGATTTAGTCTAATATTCCTTGCCTGTTCCTACATGTTATGTTTAAATCATTTCCTACTTAGCTGGCTACATAAGTCCTATTGATTATATATATCCGCCTGATAATCTTAATTTTATCTCTAGCGAGGGAGTTAATTCCCTCGCTAGAGATAAGAATTGAAAGATAGCTTCGTGATGTTGGTGCCACGACGCTTGGTTTGAAGAATGATTTAACCTATTTGCAATGAGTGATAGAAAAAGCTTTTATCCCTCATAAAACCCCAGTTTCTTGAGGGATAGAAGAAAAAAATATTTCACAGTGCTAGTTGGAAGCCGATAGTATTTAAAAAATAAAGGCTCTTCCCGATAACAGAAAGAGCCTTTATTTCAATCAAAAAATACTACTTCGTACCATATTTCTCAGCATATTTTTTGTACAAACGTTTTTGTTTGTCATCCAAATCTACCTTGCGACCTTGGATGAATGCTTGTTCTACTTTCGCAGTACGCATATCCAATACATCTCCCGCAGATACGATTAAAGTAGCATGTTTGCCCACTTCTAAAGTACCCACCAATTTATCAATTCCTAAGATTTTTGCATTATTAGCCGTGATAAGCTTCAACGCATCTTCTTTGTCCATACCGTGTCCTGCTACTGTACCAGCCACGAAAGGTAAATTACGCGTTCTCCAGTTTAATCCGATGTATGCTAACCCTACTAAAACACCTTTTTGCTGTAATAAGTGAGGCAATTTATAAGGTAAATCAGTATCATCGTCTACTTTATTAGGCAAGCGGTGTGTCGTACCCACAATAACAGGCACGTTGTTTTCTTTCAAGAAATCAGCCGCTAACAATGATTCTTCACCACCGATAATGACGATTTTCTTAACACCTTTTGCTTTAGCAAACTGTACTGCTTCGATAATTTCCTTACCATAGTCAGCCGAAATGTATAGATTTTTTGAACCGTCAAAAAGACCCTTCATCGCTTCCATCTTTACATTGATTACCGCAGGATTTTTGATTTGTGCATAAGCAATCGCATCATCAAATGTTTTGTCTAATTCTCTCAACAATTCATCTCTTTTGTCGTTCTTTTTAGTCGTGGCTGTAAAAGTAGAAAAATCAAATTCACGTTTGAAATAGCCAATCCAGTTTACATGCACGCCATCATCTTTCTTCAAAACGGCATCTTCCCAGTTCCAACCGTCTAATTGCATAACAGAAGACATCCCTGTGATAATATCACCTTGTGGTGTTGCTTGTGTCAATAATACGCCGTTGCTTCTTACTGTAGGAATCAACTCTGAGTCTGTATTATAAGCAATCAAAGCACGAACGTGTGGATTGATTGGCCCAATTTCAGCTTGGTCATCTGTTGCTCTTACTGCCTCAATTTCAACCATTCCCAATTGGTTTGCTGGCGAAATTAATCCAGGATAAACGCTTTTGCCTGCTACATCGATTACTTCGGTGTTAGCTTTGTTAAAAGCCGTGTTAGCATCGCCAACAGCCGTAATGATACCTTTATCAAAAACGATTACACCGTTTTGAATTACTTTTCCCGCAGCAGTATGAATCGTTGCACCTGTCAGGGCGATAGCTTTGGTTTGGGGCGAGCCTGCAGCTTGGTTTTGGGCAAACATAGTATTTGCCAACAATAAGCACACTATGCTATATATGTATTTTATGTTTTTCATTGTCTGTTATTTTGAAAAAATGTTTTAAGTCACGTCTATAAGTTCATGAGTTTAAAGTTTATGAGTAAATGTTAAAAACAATTTTAATCACTCATTCACCACTCACTCAATCACAACTATTAATCATGGTCATGACCTTCAGCTTGCGAAACGCCTGTTTCTTTAAATGCACCAGTTTCTTCTGTTAAATCGCCTTCAGAATTACAAACGAATAATCTTGGTCTTCTCACTTCTGGTTTCACGGTAGGAGCACCCCCCGCTTTGGCGTTCAACATCTTCTGTGTAATACGATTGCGTTCAGCAGCAATTTTCAAACGCAATTCTTTGTCTTTTTCAAGGTCGAAATACGTAGCACCGTCGATGATTACTTTTTCTGGTTTGGCATATACCGAAAGTGGATTGTTGTTCCATAATACTACGTCAGCATCTTTCCCAACTTTGATACTTCCCAAACGGTTATCCAAATGCAACATCTTCGCAGGGTTCAACGTAACCATTTTCCAAGCTTGCTCTTCTGTCATACCGCCATACATTACTGTTTTGGCAGCTTCTTGGTTTAAACGACGAGCCATTTCTGCATCATCAGAATTGATTGAAGTATTCACCCCAACTTTAGTCATCAGTGCTGCATTAAATGGTATCGCTTCTTTTACTTCCATTTTATAAGCCCACCAGTCAGAGAACGTAGAAGCATTCGCACCATGTTCTTTCATTTTATCAGCCACTTTATAACCTTCCAAAATGTGGGTGAAAGTATTTACTTTAAAGCCTAATGAATCGGCTACTTTCATCAACATATTGATTTCAGATTGTACATACGAGTGACAAGTGATAAATCTTTTCTTGTTCAAAATCTCTACTAAAGCATCTAATTCTAAATCACGTTTAACAGGTGCAAGGCTAGGGTTAGCCGCCGCTGCTTTTGTTGCTTTTTCATATTCTTTTGCTCTTAAGAATGCATCCATCATGATTTGCTCAACGCCCATACGGGTTTGAGGGAAACGGATTCTAGCACGGTCGCCCCAGTTGGCTTGTTTTACGTTTTCACCTAAAGCGAACTTGATAAAACCATCAGCATTTGGAATCTTCAACGCATCTGGTGCTTCGCCCCACTTCAATTTGATGATTGCTGATTGTCCACCGATTGAGTTAGCAGAACCGTGTAGTAACTGAGAAGAAGTAACTCCACCCGCTAATTGACGATAAATGTTAATATCTTCTGAATTGATAACATCTTCCATTCTTACTTCCGCAGTAACGGATTGCGTTCCTTCGTTTACCGATAATAATGCAATGTGCGAGTGTTCGTCAAAAATACCGTTGGTTAAATGTTTACCCGTACCATCAATTACTTTTGCACCACTTTCCGAAAGGTTTTTGCCTACTTTCGCAATCTTACCATTTTGTAACAAAACGTCAGTATTAGTGATAATACCCTCTTTTTCGTTTGTCCAAACGGTTGCGTTTTTCACTAAAATAGTTTCCGCTTTTGGTTTGTCTTCTGTACCGTAGCTAGTGAAAGGATATGATAATTTTCCGATTACTGGAACTACTTTTTTGGCCGTATCAACTTTAGCAGGAGTTTCTTTGAATACTTCTTTGAAAGTAGCGGCAAATGCAATCGCCTGTCCGTTAGCATCTAATCCATCTCCTTTAAAATTCTTTCCATCAAAGTAAGTACTGATACGAGTATCGCCTTTATCTTTTTTAGGGTCTAGTTTGAAAGTCAACGTAAAGTTTTCGCCTGTTCTAATTACTTTAGGAGTCACTTTGATTGAATCTGTTACTACAATCTGAAAATCAGGCTTTTCTATTTTACCAGTTACATTCAACTTCATTCCACCTTTGTTGCCAACTGTCAAGTCGTAGTTCGCACGAACATCGATGATGTTCATATTTGAAACTACATAACGCTTTCCTTTTACCCAGTTTTCATAAATTACGTTGCCATCTTTAAAAAGATTATCAGAAGTAATCAAGAAGTTGGCCAGCATACCTGCTTTCAATGAACCCACTAAGTTGTCCACCTTCATCAATTGCGCAGGTGTTGAAGTAATGGCTGCTAAAGCTACTTTCTCATCTAGCCCATATTCAATGGCTTTGCGGAGGTTAGCGATAAAATCTGCTTTTGATTTTAAGTTAGACGAAGTGAAAATAAAATTTACACCTGCTTTTGATAAAAGACTAGCATTGGCAGGAGCCATCTCCCAGTGTTTCATTTCTGCTAACGAAACCACCGAAGCATCATAAGGGTCTTCTACATCTGGCGTAGTTGGGTAGTTTAATGGTAAAATCAAGGTAGCACCTGTTGCTTTTACTTCATCAAGACGTTGGTACTCGTCGCCCATTCCTTTAATGATATACTGTACACCAAATTCTTTAGCAATTTTATTAGCACGCAATATTCCTAATTTATCACCTACCTCAAATACTTGTGGAATGCCTTGATTGGCATTGAAAGCATCTAAAGAAATGTTAAACTCAACTTTGTTTTTTGATTTCTTAAACCAGTCTGCATCAAGATATGTTTGGCGAAGTAGTGCTACCGAACCCATCATTGAGTTGGGATAATCTTGGGTAGAAGTCCCCTTCGAGAAAGAATAATGGGCAGAAACTTTACTTTTCAATAAAGCATCTTGGTCACGACCGTCACCCAACGTAACCAATGCCGACGTTCCTCTTACGATTCCGTCCTGCACATGGCTAACCGCCGAGCCAAACCCCGCCTTACGTAGTTCGTCAGCAGCAGGAGCGTTGATTGTAAAAATACTGGCAGCATCTACTTCTGGTAAAACAGCTTGATTCCAGTTATAAGCACCTTTTTTCTTAGATTCAAACTGAGGATCAGCTCTAAAACCTCTTCCGCCTTCACTTTTAATTTCTGGTAATCCATAATTTGAATACGCCTCAACTAAAGAAGGATAAATTCTTTTTCCTTTCAGATCTGTCACGGTGGTTCCACTCGGAATAACGACTCCCTTGCCAACAGCTTCAATTACTGAACCACGAATTAATAAGGTTGCTCCCTCAATAGTAGTATTAGCGTCCACAACAATTGTTGCATTGGTGAAAGCAAAAAGGTTTAGCCTTTCGTCCTGCACACCGTTGCGAGGAGAGAATTGTGTTTGAGCATGAACTATTGACCCCAACAGTAATATGTTAATGAGGGTAATAAAAAGTTTTTTCATGTTTTGTTGATTTTTGTTTGTGATAAAATAATAAGCTCTAAAAATAGGCTCAAAATTAGAAATATCCTATTTCGCTTTTAGTTTTTCGCTTAAAGAATATTTTACAACGATTAATGAATTAGAAAAGTGATAATGATAAACGTATACCACAATAAAATTTAACGATTTCAATTTTTTTTAATAAAAGTTTTGCTGTAAACGTTTCCGTAAACGTTTACGGAAAAATATTCAAAAAAAACCTTGAAAAGTGATATTTATTTAATTTATCTTTAAGAGAAAATTATACAGATACTTTTATTTTATCTATGATAACTACAAAAAAACTAATCGACGAGGTTGCATTATGGAATGAATTTAGAGCAGGAGACCATGCTGCTTTTTCTTCAATTTATCATAACTATGTTAGTCTATTGTACAATTACAGTACAAGTATTACTGCAGATCGTGAATTAATTAAGGATTGCTTGCACGACTTATTTGTAGAATTGTGGAAAAATCATCGAAATTTAGGTGAAACAACTTCTATTCGTTATTACTTAATGGCTTCTATCAAAAGAAAATTGGTACGCCATTTGGAAACACAACAACGCCATTTCCAACATCAAGAAGCTTATTATCTTGAAAATCCAGATTTTATTACTTCTCATGAAAACCGTTTGGTTGCTTTTGAAGAAGAACAAACTTTTAGTGATACCCTTGCGGAATCATTCAAGTATTTGACCAAACGCCAGCGTGAAGCTATATCTTTGAAATTTTTTCATGATATGGATACCGACCAAATATCGAGTATGATGAGGATTAATCCGCAGTCTGTTTACAACCTTATTTTTGGTGCATTAAAAATTTTAAAAGAACATATTGCCATAGAAAGACTCGCTTTAGCATGATATAAATCTACTTTTTGTATGAAGAGCCAAAATCACTCGATTTTGGCTCTTTTTTTTGTGAAATATTAGATGTGTTCAATTTTTAAAAAAAATAGTAATAAACGAGTAGAAAACCGATTAAGCAAGCTTTTGCTCATAATACAAGTTTTACTTAAAATATTTATAAAATTGTTTGAGCAGCGATTTACAAAGTATAAAGATTTTATGTCTGAAGATTTTTTATCAGACACTTGCTTTATTGAATGGGTACAATCAGAAAATCATGAAGTCGGTGAAGAATTTTGGCAAGCATTTTTAGAACGTTATCCACAGAAGCAACAAGAAATCGAACTAGCAAAGTCAATCCTCAACCGAACGCATGATGAAAGTTTATCGAAAGATGAAGTAGCATCAATCTGGAATCGAATCAATTTAACCATTTCAATAATTAATTAAACAAATTTATTTTAATCACATTTTAAAAAAATCAAAAACACATGAGTATGAAATCTCTACTAAAATTAAAAAGTAATGTAGGTTGGGCAATTTGTTTATTGCTCCTAACTCATACATTTACTGGTTATGCTCAAGATCGAACAATCGCGGGTAAAATTACATCCTCTGAAGATAATCAGGGAATTCCAGGTGTAACGGTTGCTGTAAAAGGAACAAGTAAAGGAACAACCAGTGATGCTGCTGGTACATTCAAAATTGCTGTAGGTAATAAATCTGTTTTAGTGTTTTCTGCTGTAGGCTTTGTAACGCAAGAAATAGCTATTAATAATCGTACAGCACTTGATGTAGTACTTAAAGCAGATGTTCAATCATTACAAGAAGTAGTTGTAGTGGGTTATGGTACACAAAAGAAAAGTCAATTAACAGGTGCAATTGCTTCGGTATCGGCTAAGCAAATTACAGAAATGCCAATTACAAACCTTGGTCAAGCCATGCAAGGTAGAGTAGCTGGGGTTGACGTATCGCAATCTGGTAGTAAACCAGGTGCTGTACCTAATATTTTGATTCGTGGTCGTCGTTCATTCAACGCTGGTAACAACCCTTTGTATGTAGTAGACGGAATTCCAATGGCAGGCGATAGAAATGAATTAATGTCAAACAGACCATTTGACTTTTCATCAGGTGGATATGAAGACATCAACCCAAATGATGTAGCTTCTATGGAAGTACTTAAAGATGCATCGGCAGCAGCTATCTATGGTGCTAGAGGTGCCAATGGGGTAATTCTTGTTACTACTAAAAGAGGAAAAACGAAAGGTAAAACAACCATTAGTTATGATACCTATTATGGTGTATCAAAAGCCTTGGATAAAGTAAAGCTTTTTAGTGGGTCTGAATTCCAAGAGTTTGTACGTGAGGCATACCGTGCTACGGGTGGTTATAAAGATATTAATGGTAATCCTGTTCCTACGGGTACGTCTGATGCTTATGCTGACTCTAAAGTAGCGGTTTTGGGTGGAGACCCTGCCGTAGCTGAAGGTATAGCTCAGAATAGAAATACTGATTGGCAGTCGTTAGTACTACAAACAGGTATTCAACAAAACCATACGTTGGGTATTCAAGGCGGCAATGAAAAAACACAGTTTTATATTTCAGCAGGTTTCTTTCAAGACAAAGGGATTAACCCTGGGTTAGATTATACGCGTTATTCAATTAGATCTAACATAGACCACCAAATCAATAAAGCTATCAAGGTTGGTATTTCTACTTTTATGACAAACAGTGTGAGAAATGGTGCGAGTTTAAACCCTTATGGTGCAACCTTACAGCAAAACCCACTTGCTACTCCTTATAATGCAGACGGAAGTATTAAATTCTCGCCAACAAATGATGCCTTATTGACAAACCCATTGGCTGAGATTGTACCAGGTGCTCAGGTTGATGAAATTAAGAAATACCGTATTTTTAACAGTATTTATGCAGAGGCTACAATCTTGGATGGATTGAAATACAGAGTTAATTTTGGTCCTGATATGACTATTTCGAGAGCAGGTCGTTTTATTGGGTCAATGACAAATAATAACAAAGGAGGAAATGCTACTGCCTCTGAAAATACACAATTTGGGTTTAACTGGGTATTAGAGAACATTGTTACTTATAACAAAACATTCAATAAAGTACATAATTTGTCTGTTACGGCTTTACAGTCTATTCAGAAAGAAAATTTTGAATACAATACCTTAGCAGTGTCTGGCGTGCCAGCTGAAACACAACAGTTTTATAATCTTGGTAATGCAGGAACAGTTCAAGGCTATGGTAGTAATTTAATTCAATGGGCTATTAATTCGTTTATGGCTCGTATTAACTATGACTATAAAGATAAATACCTCATTACTGCAACAATCCGTCGTGATGGTTCAACTAAATTTGGGGTAAATACAAAATACGGTAATTTCCCTGGAGTTGCTTTAGGTTGGAATATCAGTAATGAACCATTCATGAAAGACTTAACCGTAATTGATTTATTGAAACTACGTGCAAGTATTGGATCAACTGGTAACCAAGGTGTTCAGCCTTATCAAACTCAAGGACAATTAGGACGTACTGCTTATGCTTGGGATGCTACACCAGCTTACGGATACCGTCCGAATACAATTGGTAACCCTGATTTGAAATGGGAAACTTCCACTTCTAAAAACATAGGTTTAGATTTCTCACTTTTAAGAGGTAGAGTATCTGGTTCATTAGAATTTTATCAAACAAATACTACTGATTTATTACTTTCAGATTATTTGCCGGGTTCTATTGGTTTTGCTTCGGTAACTCGTAACGTTGGAGAAACTCAAAACAGAGGTTTTGAAGCAGGCATCACTACTGTTAACGTAGATAAAGGTGGTTTTAAATGGACAACAGATTTTGTATTTACAAAGAATACAGAAAAGATTGTGTCATTGTATAACGGCGCAATTGATGATATTGGTAATAAATGGTTTATCGGTCAACCATTATCAGTAATTTACGATTACAAGAAACTAGGTATTTGGCAAACAAGCGAAGCAGACCAAGCTAAAGCAATGGGAAGCTCTGTTGGACAAATTAAAGTACAGGATACTAATAACGATGGAAAAATCAATGCTGATGATAGAGTAATCTTAGGGTCAGATATTCCAAACTGGAGTGGTGGTATTACAAACCGTTTTAGCTACAAAGGTTTTGATTTAAGTTTCTTTATTTATGCACGTCAGGGACAAATGATTGTGAGTGGTTTCCACCAAGATTTGAACCAACTAGCGGGTCGTTATGAACAAATGAAAGTTGATTATTGGACTCCAAACAACCCTACAAATGAGTTTCCACAACCAAAATCAAACCAAGAGTTCCCTGTAAATAATGGTGCTATTATTAATTTTGATGGTTCATTCGTAAAAGTACGTAATATCAACTTTGGTTATACCGTACCAACAAAAATTGCTCAGAAAATGGGACTAGAGTCTCTACGTCTTTTTACTAGTATTCAACAACCGTTCATTTGGTCATCATATCGTTCTAAATACAATGGTGTTGACCCTGAAACACAATCGGGAAAAGTTGAAAGAAACGTTACACCAGCTACTAGCGTAATGACATTTGGTTTGAATGTTAAATTTTAATTAGCCTTAAGCATTCAGCTGTAAACTATGGGCTAATGTTGACTCAATGACGCTCATAGCAGTTAGTTAAAAACAAAAAAATAAAAAAATGAAAAGAACATATATAAAATCATTGAAATTTTTCAGTCTGCTAACATTTATGTTGGTTGGACAGTCGTGCCAAGATGTACTTAAGGAAAATGTAATATCAGGTATTAGTAATGATTATATCAGTACTCCTGCTGGTTTTAACGCAGCCATTAACTCGGCATACGCTACTTTAAGAGGCTTTTATGGTACACAGCAAGGGCTAACAGTAACAGAATATGGTACTGATTTGTATGCAACTGGTGCAGATGGAGGCTACAAAGGCTTTCATTTCTATGATGCCCAATTGAATTCTCAGGTAGACTGGTTAAAAAATATTTGGGATGAATTATATAGAGGAATCAATACTTGTAACGCAGTTATTGAAAGAGCTCCAAGTGCCACTGGCATAACTGATGCTTTGAAAAAGCAAAGAGTAGCAGAAATGAAGTTTTTACGTGCGCACTATTATTTTCTTTTATTGCAACAGTGGGGCGGAGTGGATTTACGTTTAACAGAAACTTTAGCACCAACTAAAAAAACAACTAGAGCGAGTGAAGCAGATATGTATAAAGCTATTATTGCTGACTTAGAGGCCTCTCTGCCTGATTTAGAAAATAAAGCTAAATCATCAGACTATGGTCGTGCTACTAAAGCTGCTTCAGAACATTTGTTAGCTCGTGTTTATTTAGCAAAAGCGATGTCATCATCAAAAGCTGCTGATGATTATTCAAAAGCCGCTACGTATGCTTCAAATGTAATTAATAATTATGGTTTTAAATTGCTTCCAGATTTTGCAAGTGTATTTGCTCAAGGCGCTGGTGAAATTAATAGTGAAGTTATTTTTGCAGTACAATATACTGTTGATCCATTGACAAATACAGCTCCTCCGCCATTAGATAACACTGGAGACGGTAATACTTTTGGTAACAACTTACACTTGTTTTTTGGTATGCAATACGATGTTCAGGCAGGTATGGTTCGTGATGTTACTTATGACAGACCTTTCAAGCGTTTACGCCCTACTAAATATTGTACAGAAAATGTTTTTGCTTTTGCTGATCGTGTAAACGATTCTCGTTATAAAAAAACGTTTAGAGATACTTGGTTATCAAATAGCCCAGGAACATACAATACTGCTTTTGATAATTCTAAAGCTAAAGTAACTTTCAAAACTGGTGATACAGCCATTTATATTCCAGGATACGAAATGTCAGTTGCTGAACGTGCTAAGAAACCATATCAAGTATTAGTGCCAAGTGCTTATACAGAAGCATTATTCCCTACGCTAGTTAAGTTTATGGATCCACTTCGTCAGGATAAAACTTATGCTCCGGGTAGTCGTGACTTTTTATGTTTCCGTTTAGCTGATACTTATTTAATGTTAGCAGAAGCTCAATTAATGCAAGGTAAAGTAGCAGAAGCAACAGAAGCAGTAAACGTGGTGCGTCGTCGTGCGGCTTGGCCAGGAAAAACTGCTGCTATGGAAATAACGCCTGCTCAGATGACTTTCGACTTTTTAGTTGATGAACGTGGACGTGAATTATGTGGAGAACAGATTCGTTGGATGGATTTAAAACGTTGGGGTAATTTGGTGGATAGAGTTCAAAAAAATAATCCTCAAGCGGCATCAAACATCAAGCCGATGCACTTGTTAAGACCAATCCCTCAGTCACAAATTGATCGTACAGAAGGAGGGGCTGCATCTTTCCCACAAAACCCTGGGTATTAATCTTTAGAATAGTATAATAATAAAAAGCCTGACGAGTTGGAAACTTGTCAGGCTTTTTACATAAAATTGAGTACTACTATTAACTCAATCTATCTTTGAAGCTTTCGTAACCAAAGGTTTTTACTAAATCGAAAGTTTCATTTTCTCTCCAGATACCTATAGAAGGTAAATTAACCCCATTGAAGGTAGTTGTTTTTACCATAGTATAATGAATCATGTCATCAAAAACGATGGAATCTCCAATTTTCAAAGGCTCGTCGAAAGAATAATCTCCATAAAAATCACCAGCTAGACAAGTCATTCCCCCGAAACGATAAGTATGTTTGCCTGCTACGGGTTCTTGGTGTGCCCCCAGAATTTTTGGCTTATAAGGCATCTCTAAAGTATCAGGCATGTGTGCGGCAAAGCTTACATCAAGAATCGCCACATTAATTCCTTGAGAATCGATGATATCTAATACAGTAGACGTTAAGTATCCTGTTCTCCAACCCACAGCCGAACCTGGTTCTAGGATAATTTTTAGGTTCGGGAACCTACTTTTCAAACCTTTTAATACACTAATTAAATGCTCAGGTTCATAATCAGCACGTGTTATTAAATGTCCTCCGCCTAAATTCAACCATTTAACTTGTTTCAATAAATCTCCGAAACGTTCTTCGATAGCTTTTAAAGTACGTTCAAGCGTATAAGAATCGTTCTCGCACAAAGTATGCGAGTGTAAGCCTTCAATGCCTTCAGGCAAAGTATCACCTAATTGATTGCGGGTAATACCCAAACGCGAACCCGCAATACATGGATTGTACATATCTGTCTCTACCTCAGAATATTGAGGGTTAATACGTAGCCCACAACTGATGCCATGCTGGATAGTTCTTTCTTTAAATTTATCAAACTGAGCCAATGAATTAAAAGAAATATGTGAAGAATAAGACATCAACTCGTCAAATTCTTTATCTAAGTAAGCAGGAGAATAAACGTGTGCTTTAGAGGCCATTTCTTCAAAAGCCAAACGTGCTTCATGCAACGAACTTGCCGTTGCTCCAGCCAAATATTGGCGAACCATCGGGAACGTAGAGAACATCGAAAAGCCCTTTAATGCACAAATGATTTCGATGCCAGCTTGCTGTTGAACGTATTGAAGGAGTTCTAAATTTTTACGTAATAACCTATCTTCCAATACATAACATGGAGAAGGTATTTGAGAAAAATCAATCATTTTTTGTTGTATGAATGGTTTATTTATTCACAAAATTGCCCGTACTTTTCAATACGGGCAAAATAATTTTATTGTTTTTGATGTAACGTTTACAACTTTTTCTTAAGCTTTTCAACTCTTTTTAAAGGCACATTTAAAGTGTCAGCAATTTGTTGGGCCGTCAATAAATTTGATTGAAGTAATAAAACTATATTATTATCAAGGGTTTTTTCTTTCCCTTTTTCTTCACCCATCGTCATACCTTGTACGTAACGGATGTCTGTTTCTAAGTCATATACAATGGGCATAATGGCAGTCTGTTTTACGGTTTCATCTTGTAAATTACGAAGTTTAGCTAATACTTCCAATTGCTTTAGATACTTACCAAAACGGTTATCCCCTAAGAATTCTCCTCTAAAATTCTATCATATTCGTTAATACTCATGCGGAAGAACGCCGTTAATTTCTTCGTTCCAAGGTAAACCATGAATATTCAACATTGCCATGAATGGATCAGGATTCATTTCTTCACAGTTCCAAACGCCTGGTTTCATCCATTCGCCAGTAATCATCATCATCGCACCAATCATCGCTGGTACACCTGTTGTATAACTTACGCCTTGCGCTTGTACTTCTCTCCAGCAATCTTGATGTTTACAGTTGTTCCAAACATAATATGTTTTTTCTACACCGTCTTTAATACCCTTAATTTGGCAACCGATTGATGTTTCGCCAGTATAATTTTCGCCTAATGAACCTGGCTCAGGAAGTACTGCTTTCAAAAATTCTAATGGTACGATATCAATTCCTTGGAATTTGATAGGAGTAATAGAAGTCATTCCTACATTTTCCAATACTTGTAAGTGTGTAATGTATTGTTGCCCGAAGGTCATCCAGAATCTTGCACGTTTCAACGTTGGAAAGTTTTTAACCAAAGATTCTAATTCTTCATGGTACAATACATACGATTCTTTTGGTCCGATTCCCGGATATTCGATAGGTTTATGGATTGACATCGCATCAATTTCTACCCATTCGCCATTTTCCCAATAACGTCCTTTCTGAGTAATCTCACGAATATTGATTTCAGGGTTAAAGTTGGTTGCAAAAGCTTTTCCATGGTCGCCAGCATTACAGTCGATGATGTCTAAATAGTGCATTTCATCGAAGTGGTGTTTATTTGCATAAGCAGTATAAACTTGTGTAACGCCTGGGTCAAAACCACAACCTAAAAGCGCCATCAAACCTGCTTCTTTAAAACGCTCTTGATATGCCCACTGCCAAGAATATTCAAATTTAGCAACATCTTTTGGTTCATAATTAGCAGTATCCATATAATGAACGCCAGTTTCCAAACAAGCATCCATAATTGTTAAATCTTGATACGGAAGTGCTACATTGATAACCATAAACGGTTTCACCTGATTAATCAAGGCTACTAATTCTGGTACATTATCAGCATCTACTTGCGCAGTTTCTACTTTGGTTGGTAGCCCTATTTTAGCACATTCCTCAGCAATGGCATCACATTTACGTTTTGTACGGCTTGCTAAAACTACTTCAGAAAATACTTCTGGATTCATGGCACATTTCTTTACAACTACGTTTCCTACGCCTCCTGCACCAATAATTAAAACTTTCTTACCCATTATTTTTTGATGTTATCTGTTAGATGTTGCCCACAAATACATTACATATTTACGACATACATGAATATAGTTGCAAAATTAGTTAAAGCTTAGAAATTATAGGAGTTATGAAGATTAAATTTGTCAATGATTATCATAATACTATTAAAGAGAGATAAAATTTACGTTTAGGGTGGTTTAAAATGGTTCAAAACACCTATTTTTGTTTTTATGCCTTCGATTGAATTGTAACTTATTATTAGGCAAATGTTTTCTTTCAATACAATACTTTTATTTAAAACTCTACAGTATGTTACCAAACATAAGTCTTCTCTTGACCAACTTCAATGGTTTAATTAATAAATCTTTGCAAAATAGATACTGGTGCATTGGCATGTGTATAAGCGTTTTTTTAATTTTTTCTTTGATATATTACCCTGAAGTAATTAGAAAAAGGCTGCATAATGATTGGACGGGAAATGATATGTTGGTGCAAAAATTTGTGAATAATAAAATCAGTAATCCCTTTAAACCCACGGAAAATCTTTTGCCGGAAGATCATTTTAGTAAAAGAGACCTAAGAATAACGCCCTATATTTTAGCAAATGTCTTTGGCTTAAACGCTCTTCGTTTATTTTATCTTCAAGTTTTATTACTTCCACTTTTTATTTGGCTATCTGTCAAGATAATATATAAAGCCACCAACAATTATGTATTGGGTTTTTGGGGAACTATCGCCCTGCTGTTTTCGTATGTGGGCAATTCCTTTAATTTTGATACGCTATTTTATGATTCCTACGCTTATTTTGGCTTGCTACTTTCTTTATATTTTTATAAAAATCCATTATGTGTTTTATTTTTAGTAGCTAGCTATTTTGTTGATGAAAGGAGTGTGGCTCCTTCCTTAGTCATACCATTGTTTGCGGGGCTAACGCTTCTTCCTCTACCAAATACAAATAGAAATTTTATCACTACTTTTCAGAAAATGATTGTTGAGAATAAATCTTTCTGGCTTGTGTTAATTAGTTTAGTAATTTATGGATCCATCAGGATATTTTTCTATTTCCTTTATCACTTACAAACACCTGTTGGAGCAAACAGCGGCGTTAAACTTGGCTTAGGTTTTATTCATGGTGCAAAGATTCCCTATGCTATTTTTTCATCTTTGAAATTAAACTTGCTTTTAATTATTTTTGCTTGCTTTTATCTCTTCAAAAAGAAATATTATATCGTAGCTGTATGGTTTACAGGCGTTTTCCTTCTTTCTTTTTTGGTAGGTACTGCTGTTGAAGACGTTACCCGAAGCTTGGCTTATTCCTTTTTGCTAGTGTATGTAGTGTATTTATTAGTGGCACAAATCAATGAAAAAGCAAGTAAGTTTATCTACCTAATAGCTTTTGTAAATATTCTGACGCCAACTTATTCTTTGCTTTTAAACTTATATAAAGTAGAGGCTTTTAGCTGGCTCATACATTTTCCCCAACATTTCTAAATTTTAGGAAACGCTTTGTTTTTCTTTAAGTATTTTCATGAATCAAACCAATACCGTTTTTATCACTGCTTTGAGTATTATTTTAGTAGGGTATTTCCTGAAACGCCAAAATGTTGTATCTGAAACAGAAGGCAAAGTCGTTTCTAAGCTATTGATGCACACTACTTTTCCTGCTTTGATGTTCTTGACAATGAGGCGTGTACATTTTGAGTTCAACTTGCTATTACTTCCTGTTATTTCTTTTTGTTTTTCATTATTGACTATGTTTACGGCGGCATGGTTATTCAAAAAACAAACCCAGAAAATGAGGGCAATCTTAATTATGGGGAGTGGAGGTTTCAATCTTGGGCTTTTTGCTTATCCACTAATTGAAGGTATTTGGGGACAAGCGGGAATGGTCTATGCCGCCATGTTTGATTTTGGTAATTCCTTTGCCATTTTCGGATTAGTGTATGGAACAGGTGTATTTTTATCAGATAAAAATGAAGGAGCGACCATCAGTCAAAATGCGAAAAAAGCTATTTTGAAAATCTTTACTTTAGTGCCTTTTCAGGCTATTCTATTGGGTGTTTTTGTTAATTTGGCTAAGATAGAACTCCCAACGATTGTGATTGATGTCTTGGATGTAATGGCTAGGGGAAACAAAGTTATTGTATTATTAATCATGGGGATTTACTTGAATCTTTCCATTTCTGGCGAAATATTCAAGAAGGTTTCCAAGGTGCTAATGATTCGTTATTTCTGGGGATTTTTGTTGGGTTTTGCTTTTTTTTACTTCTTGCCTGTTGAGCAACTGTACAGAAATGTATTATTAATAGTGCTAATAATTCCTGTCGGAATGACGCTCTTACCTTTCTCTGACGAACTCAATTATGATACTAAGATTGCAGGAATGTTAGTGAATGTTTCCATGCTGATTAGCTTTGCGATGATGTGGGCTTTGGTAATTGGCTTGAAATTGGCTTAAAACGGTCTGCTCGCTTTAGCAAAACAACTCATCCAAAATTTAGTAAAAAGATTATCTTCTCTGATACCTTTTGATGAAGAGGCATGAATAAACATCACTTCTTTATTGCTTCGCAATTCTGTAATCATGCCCGCGTGATTGATGTTGCTGACGTTGCCTTTGTTGGTTACAAAAAATACCCAGTCGCCAGGGCGGAGGTCGTCAAGGGAAATTTCTTTGCCAAAGTCTGATTGCTGATATGAGATTCTTGGAATTTTATAGCCCAATTGCGAATAAACACAAAACAACAAACCCGAACAATCCATGCCATTTCTATCGGCTCCGCCTGCTCGATAAGGCACACCCGTATAGCTTCTTGCCGTTGAAACAATGTTATTGATGGTTTTATTATTATAAACCTTATTGTTATTTGCTGGTCTAGCAACAGGTTTGGGACGAGTAGCAACATTATCTTGCTCTTTCCTACGGAATAATTTACATGAATCTAAAAAGACAGCTAAGCTTATCAGTAAAAAAAAACGATAAAAAATATTCAGGCGGTTTTGTCTCATAAAAATAAATAAAATATGTTTATAGCTGAATAATATTGTTTTTGGCACTCTTCAATACTTTCACGGTGACGTAAAGTTGCCCCGTATGGCGTTGGGTATGTTCGGCCGAATGAAACAGCAGTCCAAGTACATTACTAGGAATTTTCTTCCTACCAATACCCCGTGGTTCTAGCAACGTTTTTTCATTCGTATTTTTTAATTGTGTAAGTGCTTTGTTTACTTGATTGTTAAAACGAGTAAGTAGTGCCTTTACGTTTATATTAGGTTGATTTTTTACAGATTCTAGTTGTAAAAGTTCTAATTGGTCTTCATTAAGGGCTTGATCATTGGCATAAGTAAACAGTCTATCTAATACGCCTGACAGATGTTTCAAATGAAAAGCTACTGATGCACAGCCCGCAGGAGATTCCCAAAGTAATTCTTCGGGGAAGTCAATCATCATCAGGTTTACTTCTTCTCGTGCTTGTAAGATTGCATGAGCCACTGGTTGTAATAATGGAGCCAACCCCGCAATGGGCCCACGCATCCATACTTCTAGGTTGTTGGTTTGTTGATTCATTTTTTTTGTGTGGATTTTGTAGACTTTAGGACTGGAGGACTTTAGGAACTGTGGACTTAGGATTGAAGGACTTTAGGATTGACGATGCACATTTAAGTTCTAATTCTTTTCTATTAGCGGGTGACTTAAGTCACCCGCTAATAGAATTTTTTTGAGGATTATCTTATTAAAAAAGCTATTTCAATAGCTACTTTTGTGCTTCATTTACGACTTCTATTCTAAACCTAAAGTCCTAAGTCCCCCAATCCAAAAGTTCCCAAAATCCTAAAGTCATAAAGTCCAAACGTCCCTTAGTCCTAAAAATCTAAACCGCCTTCATACTCAAGGCAATTCTTTTACGTGCGATATCTACTTCCATTACTCTTACCTGTACCTGTTGTTGTAATTTCACCACTTGGTTAGGGTCAGAAACGTATTGGTTGGCTAGCTGAGAAATATGCACTAAACCGTCCTGTTTTACACCGACGTCCACAAAACAGCCAAATGCCGTTATGTTAGTGACGATACCCGGAAGTACCATTCCCTCATACAAATCCTCCACCTTCTTCACATTTGCATCAAATTCAAAAGCCGTTAATTGCTCACGTGGGTCACGTGAAGGCTTTTCTAGTTCTTTCAGAATATCTTGAAGCGTCAGCAACCCGATTTTATCGTTGGCATAAGCATTCAAATTTAATTGTTTTCTTAATTCCGCTGAACTCATCAGGTCTTTTACAGAGCATTTTAAATCCTTCGCCATTTTTTCGACGATAGGATACGTCTCAGGGTGAACCGCAGAATTATCCAACGGATTTTCAGCGTTCTGAATCCTTAAGAATCCAGCACATTGTTCAAACGCTTTGTCGCCTAAGCGAGCAACCTTTTTAATTTGCTGGCGAGATTTAAAATCACCATTTTCCTGACGATACTTCACAATGTTAGCAGCCAACGATGGCCCCAGTCCAGCTACGTAACTTAGCAAATGTTTAGAAGCCGTATTCAAATTTACGCCTACCGCATTTACACAACTCTCGACCACGGTATCAAGCGTGCCTTTTAACATCGACTGGTCAACATCGTGTTGATATTGCCCTACACCAATAGATTTCGGGTCTATTTTTACCAACTCTGCCAAAGGGTCCATCAATCTTCGACCAATAGAAACGGCTCCGCGCACAGTAACATCTTTATCAGGAAACTCTTCGCGGGCAATAGGAGAGGCCGAATAGATAGAAGCACCCTGTTCAGATACTACAAAAATTTGTGGTACTTTCTTAAAAGGCAATTTCTTGACAAAATCTTCTGTTTCTCTACCAGCAGTCCCGTTTCCAATAGCCACTGCCTCTATTTGGTATTTTTCAGAAAGCGTCAAAACAACGTTTTGTGCTTCCTGTACTTTATCGAATGGATAAATAACCGTATCGTGTAATAAATTTCCTTGACCATCTAATACTACTGTCTTGCAACCAGTACGATAGCCTGGGTCGATGGCCAATACTTTTTTCTGACCAAGTGGCGACGCCAATAATAGCTGACGAAGGTTCTGTGCAAAAATTTTGATGGCTTCCGCATCAGCTTTTTCTTTTGAAAACCCTGCAAACTCGTTTTCAATCGATGGCTTCATCAACCTTTTGTAACAGTCGGTGATGGAATCTTCGACAATCTTTTTCGCATCAGGCAATCCTTTCAAGAAAATTCTATCCAATGCCCCCAAAGCATTATCTTCATCAGGTGAAATACTTACGCTCAGGAATCCTTCTTCTTCACCCCGACGCAAGGCTAACAACCTGTGCGAAGGTACTTTTTTCAAAGGTTCGTAGAAGTCAAAATAGTCTTTATACTTGATTCCTTCTTCCTCTTTTCCTTTTTTTACTTTGGCATATACCATCGCCTCACGCTCAAATACCTTTCTTACGGCATTGCGGGCATCTACGCTCTCATTAATCCATTCAGCAATAATATCCCTCGACCCTTGCAGGGCTTCTTCTACATTACTTACTTTATCATTCAAATATGCTTCGGCTTTTTTAAGGATATTGGCTTCTTTTTGCTCAAAAATAAGTTTTGCCAAAGGCTCTAATCCCTTTTCAATCGCAATGCTTGCTCTGGTCTTACGCTTTTGTTTATAAGGTAAATAAAGGTCTTCTAATTCTTGTAGGTAATAGGCATTGTTGAGCTTTTCTAACAACTCTGGGGTCATTTTTCCTTGCTCTTCAATAGATTTAATAATGCCTTCACGACGTTTATCTGCTTCTTTTAGTTTACCCCAAAGCTCTTTAATATCCAGAATCTGTACTTCATCCAAACTCCCCGTAGCCTCCTTTCTATACCTCGCTATGAAAGGAACAGTTCCTCCTTCTTCTAATAAATTGATTGTATTCTGTACTTGGGTAATGTTTACGCCAACGGTTTTGGCAATAATTGAAAGCTGTGTTTTATTCATGAATTTGTATAAAAAATAATCTTGGAGATAGTAGCACGAGTCGCTAAACCTACCGTGTTTAATGCTTGTTTTTGGTCAATTGATGTTGAGTAATAAATGATGATTTGGCGTTTTTTGTTCGCTAAAATACGGATTTGTTTTATTCAATCCTTAACATTTCTATGTGTTCTATGTCGTCTTCTAAATATATTTCACTAACTTGTTGAAAGCCAAAAGATTCATAAAATTGCTTGAGATATAATTGTGCTCCGATTCTGATGGGGCTTCCTGCAAAGATTTTCTCCATCATTTCAATAGATTTTATCATCAATGACTTGCCGAAGCCTCCACCACGTGCCAATGGTGAAGTAACCACTCTGCCAATAGACGCTTCTTCATAAGAAATGCCGGGGGCTATTAGTCGAGTATAAGCGACAATCTTTTGGGTCTCGGTATCAAAACCCATAAAATGAAATGAGACAAGGTCTTTGTTGTCCAAATCTTGAAAAGGACAATGCTGCTCAACAATAAAAACTTCATTACGGAGTTGTAGAATTTGGTATAATTCGATTGTAGTTAAGTCTCTGAAATGCTTGAGGTACCAGTGAATGTTCATTATGAAATTAGTTTTGATGAGTAATTGATACAATCGTGAATATACAAAGTTTATTATCTTTGTAAAACTCAAATTTTCAAATATGCTAAATAGATTCATCTGGATTTTAATCATACTGTTTACTTTTCAAGTAGGGAAGGCTCAGAATACAGTTTCTGAATATGAGCAAGCTTATAAAAAAGCATTAGAATTATACAAAAATCATGAGTACGAAAAAGCTAAAATAGCCTTCACGCATCTTGCCAACAATCATGTAGCGACGGCCCTTGTACCCAATACTTTTTACTTTGCCGCCTTGAGTGCCATCCAATTAAAAGAATTTACTGGAGCAAAAACTACGCTGAAAAATTTAATAGCAGCTTTCCCAAGCTGGGCAGGTAAAGCAGACATTAACTTTTTGTTAAGTGTCTTGGCTTTTGAAGAAAAAAAATATACAGAGGGTTTTGCGATAGCTCAAAAAATTCCTTCGGATTCCCTTCAAAATGAATTAACGGAGATGAAAATATTTTATACCCGTAGGATAGATTCACCGAAACTTATACAAGAGCTATCAAAGAAGTTTCCTAATGAAACGGTTTTGTCTGATAAAGTTGAACAAAATTTAACCATTAGTGCTACTTCCGCAGGCGTTACAAAGTCGAGAACCTCTAAAGGATATTTTAATTTTGCTTTATTAGTGCCAGTCGAGATTAAAAATATGGGTATCGACAGGGTCAGGAAAAATCAATATGCCTTGGATTTGTATCAAGGTATGAAATTGGCGAAAGCACAATTATTGAAAGAAGGAGTGACGATAAATTGCTTTGTATATGACATGGCAAACGAACCCGACGAGATGCTTGAGCTGGTCAATAATCGTTCCTTTCAGATGATGGATTTACTCATTGGACCACTTTATACAGAGACCAACAAAATTGCTTCTGTTTATAGTGAAACCAATCAGATTCCTATCGTGAATCCGATGTCGAATAATCAGAAGATTTTGGAAGATTATAACTTATCGTTCTTGGCTCAGCCTTCGGCAGCCATGCAGGCAATGAAGGCCGTTGAGTTTGTCAGTCGACAAGCTTTTATGGGTAGAGACGTAGCTATCTATTATTCAGATGCTACCAATGATTCTGTCACAGCGGAGGTATATCGAAAGCAAATGGAAAAAATTGGTTATGATATTGTTAAGTTTGAAAAGATAAAATCTACTGCTGAAGATATTATGGCGAAACTTCCTGAAAAAAGAGTGAGCCATATTTTTATGGCTACTTCTGAAAAGAAAGCAGGACTTTCGATGATTACGGCCTTGAACAAAAAGGAAATAATGGCTCCGCTGATTACAACTGCGGAGGCTTTCAATAGTTATAATTTAAGTAATGGAACATTGGCGGGCAGGGAAATCTATTGTATCAATCCTGAGTTTATTGACAATGATAAGCCAGAGGTGGATAGTTTCCGAAAAGAATACTTAGCAAAGTATGGTATTATTCCTTCTTATTATGCTTTTCATGGGTATGATTTAGCACTTTTCTGGGGGAGACTCTTCGGGAAAAATGGATATGACATCCGCAAAGGCTTGGATACGCCAGCTACTTACAATAATTCATATACTTTATTAGGCTTTAATTATTTCAAATCACAAGACAACCAAATTTGCCCAATCACGACTTTGCAAAATTATAAGTTTGTATTGGCGAAGTAGGGATGAGACGCTAGACTTAAAGACACAAGACGTTAGACTTTAAGATGTAAGTAAGACGCTAGATATTAGATACAAGACACTAGATTTTAGACCTATTATTTTAAGATTTGATTTGTGATTTAGATAAAATTAAAGGTGGAGAAACAAGCGGGATTGGTATGAAATAGTAGAAAAAAGAAGAATCAATAAATGAGATTAGTTTCTTCTCTCTAATATTTAAAATCCATCTTCCTGTTTTCCAATTTCTTGCATCTAATATCTTAAATCTTACGTCTAAAATCTAGAGTCTTACATATAAAGTCTAGCGTCTTAAGTCTTAAAGTCTTGCGTCTCCACAAAAACAAAAACAATGACACAATCAGAACAACTTTTTCAGAAAGCTAAAAATTTTATTCCCGGAGGCGTGAATTCGCCAGTAAGAGCATTTCGTGCAGTAGGGGGAAATCCGATATTTATAAAATCAGCAAAAGGAGCCTATTTACATGATGAAGATGGTAATGCTTATATTGAATTAATCAATTCATGGGGGCCAATGATATTAGGTCATGCCCATGAACTAGTAGAAAAAGCCGTTTCAGATGCCATTCAAAGCGGTTTTTCATTCGGAGCGCCCACACGCAGAGAAGTAGAAATGGCAGAATTGATTTGCTCGATGGTTCCTTCAGTTGAAAAAGTGCGCATGGTAAACTCAGGTACAGAAGCCACGATGTCGGCAGTGAGAGTTGCCAGAGGATATACAGGCAGAGATAAAATGATAAAGTTTGAAGGTAATTATCACGGTCATGGCGACTCCTTCCTTATCGCAGCAGGTTCAGGCGTGATGACATTCGGAAGTCCAGATTCACCAGGCGTAACCAAAGGCGTAGCCAACGATACCTTGACCGCACCCTATAATAATTTAGAAGCCGTACAGACGTTAGTAGATGCTAATAAAGGGAATATCGCCTGTATCATACTTGAGCCAGTAGTAGGGAATATGGGTTTGGTAAAACCAGCCGAAGGTTTCTTAGAAGGTTTGCGTGCTATTTGTGATAAAGAAGGCATTATCTTGATTTTTGATGAGGTAATGACAGGCTTCCGTTTAGCCAAAGGAGGTTTCCAAGAGCGTTGTGGCGTAACACCAGACATGACCACGATGGGGAAAATCATCGGAGGAGGAATGCCCGTAGGAGCTTATGGCGGTAAGAAAGAAATCATGGACTGTGTATCACCAGCAGGACCAGTCTATCAAGCAGGAACACTTTCGGGTAATCCGATAGCGATGGCCGCAGGGTTAGCAATGTTGAATCATTTAAACGAAACACCATCTGTTTATACCCGTTTGGAAGAAGTAGGGACAAGATTAACCGAGGGAATGAAAGCCAATATGAACAAATTAGGGTTGAATTATACCTTAAATCATGTAGGCTCTATGTTCACGTTGTTCTTTACCGACAAAGCCGTAAATAATTTTGAAGATGCCAAAACATCTGACACAGTAGCCTTCGGAAAATATTTCCAAGCGATGTTAAAAAGAGGCATATACTTGGCACCATCACAATACGAAGCCATGTTTCTTTCAACAGCCTTGACAGACGAACATATTGAAACTATTTTGCAGGCTAATTACGAAAGCTTACAAGAAATTCAGTAGGTCGAGTTTCCAAAAGAAGTTCAGTAGGTCGAGTTTCCAACTCGACTTATCGTCTTCAAGTCGAGTTGGAAACTCGACCTACAAATAAATCAACTTAGAAACTCGACCTACACATTTTATGGAAAACAGCAAAAAAATATTACTCATAGAAGACGATAAGAGGGTTTCGGATAGTGTACGAAATGGACTAGAGAAGAAAAACTTCATCGTTGAACCTGCCTATGATGGTTTTATGGGGGCTAGTTTGGCTACTAATAATATCTACGATTTGATTTTGTTGGATGTAAACCTACCTCTGATGAATGGTTTTGAAGTTTGTAAAATTATCCGACAAAATAATATCCTCACGCCTATCTTGATGCTGACAGCAATGGGTGAGGTAGATGATAAAGTAAAGGGCTTAGAGCATGGTGCGGATGATTACTTGGTAAAACCTTTTGAATTCAGAGAGCTGATGGCTAGAATTCAAGCATTAATTAGGCGAGCTAATCAACAACAGGATGTCAGTACTGAAATATTGCGAGAAGCCAATCTGGCCTTGAATCTGAGAAGTAAGACCGTCACCCGTGATGAACAAAGCATTGAGCTAACAGCGAGAGAATTTGAGTTGTTGGAATATATGCTGAGGAATAAAGGACGGGTTTTATCAAAAATGGACATCGTAGAAAACGTGTGGGACTTGAATTTTGATACCAGTACCAATATCGTAGAAGTCTATATTAATTACCTCCGCAAAAAAATTGATAGGGAGTTCGAACCTAAATTGATTCATACCAAAACGGGCTTAGGATATGTATTAAAAACCTTGTAATACATGCAAATCAGGTATAAAATAGCCATTCAATTTACCATCATCGTAGCGATTATCTTGCTGATTTTTTCTGCTATTGTCTATCTAAGGGCTGAAAATCAACAACAAAAAAATTTCTATGACCGCCTACAGGCTCGTTCAAATACTACGGCTCGTTTACTCGTAGATGTACAGGAATTTACCCCAAGACTGTTAAAATTGATTGATAGAAATTCTTCATTGCGCCTTGCTGATGAGGAAGTATTCGTTTTTAATTTTAAGAATGAATTGCTTTATTCAAACGTAGAGCATCAGGCTAATTATATCTCTAATAGCTTGTTGGAAAAGATAAGACAGGAAGGCAAGGTGACTTTCAATAGCGATGAGCGACAAGTGGTGGGAGTATTGTTCGCTGGCAAATTTGATAGATTTGTAGTAGTAGCTTCGGCCACTGATAAAATTGGTATTTCGCAGAAGGAAAATCTGATTAAAACCTTGACCATTGGTTTATTATCGGGTATTTTAATTACGATTGTTTTAGGGATATTTTTTGCCAGTCAGGCACTAAAACCTATTCAATCGATTAATGAAGAGATTTCAAGAATTACGGCACATAACCTCAAAAAACGATTGGACGAAGGGAATGGAAAGGATGAAATTGCCGAGCTTTCTGTCAATTTTAATGATATGCTTCAAAGGCTGGAAATGGCTTTTCTCCAACAAAAACAGTTTGTTTCACAGGCTTCGCATGAACTCAGAACGCCATTGGCAGCCCTGAAAACTGAAGTACAAGTTGGTCTGGAAGAGGAACATTCTTTGGAAGAATATCAGCAAATGCTAAGGAATATTTTGAATGATACCGAAAGGTTGATTCAATTATCCAACGGACTCTTGCAGTTAGCCAAAACCATAGATGAAGGCGAAAAGTTTGTATTTGAAGTCTTAAGAACGGAGGAAATATTATTGAATGCTCAAAAAGCTGTGCAAAACAGTCATCAACATTATAAAATCATCTTCGGCTTTGAGATGATTCCTGAGGAAGATAACCTTACTTTAATCAATGGAAACGAAGTATTGTTAGAAAACCTCTTTGTGAATCTGCTGGAAAATGCCTGTAAATATTCTTCCAATCAGCAAGCGAATATTTTGTTGAGTTTTGATAAAAAGTATTGCATCATCAAAATAAAAGACAAAGGTATAGGTATTTCAACAAGCGATTTACCCTACATTTTTAATCCTTTCTACCGCGCTAGAAACACTAGCAATATCAAAGGCTTTGGCATTGGTTTGTCGGTAGCCAAACACATCATTGAACTTCACAATGGCATCATACAGGTAAAAAGTAAGCTAAACTTGGGCACAGAGTTTATTGTAAAAATTCCGCACTGTTAATTTTTATCTTTCTAAGGGAATTCTAATATTAGATTAAGCTATTCTTAAGGTTAAAACAAGACCTTTGTCATGTAACAACAGCATACTAGACCATTGATACATTAATGAAATGATTGCTCAGGAGAAATTAAAGTGTCGATGAAAGGATTACTGTTATAACGTAGTAGAATAATTTGATCTGTTAGCGAATCACCGTTAGTCATGCTGGCGGTGATTTTTGTATATTAATTTTTTTATCTCAATATTTAGCCATTTAATGTTATTAGCTTAAACCATATATATGCAGACTTTACTGATTATTACTTTTGTAATTGGCTATTTGGCCATTGCTTTTGAACACCCTATCCATCTTAATAAAACGGCTACAGCCTTGATTACAGGGGTTTTATGCTGGACAATCTACATCCTCTTTGCTGATGAACCAACGTTGGTTGGGGAGGAATTGTCCCACCATTTAGGGAGTGTTTCTGAAATCCTCTTTTTTCTATTAGGAGCCATGACGATTGTTGAGTTAATAGACGCTCATCATGGATTCAAGATTATTACAGATAAAATTACCAGTAAAAACAAGGTTGTTTTATTATGGATTATCGCACTCATTACTTTTTTCTTGTCTGCTGCTTTAGATAACCTTACTACGGCTATTGTGATGGTTTCTGTGTTGAGAAAACTGATTAGGGACAAAGAAACTAGGATGCTTTTTGCAGGGGTTGTGATTATTGCGGCTAATTCAGGGGGTGCTTGGTCGCCGATTGGTGATGTTACGACTACGATGCTTTGGATTGGCGGACAAGTTACTGCTACTGCTATCATGAAAGGCCTGTTATTACCAAGTTTGGTTTCGCTCATTGTGCCTCTGATTTATCTTTCTTTTACGATGAAAGGAAATATTCAAGCCTTTGATTCAAAAGATATAAAGGCCGACAAGAATATTCCGTTGGCTCGCAAGCATTCTATTATCATGTTGATAGCAGGCTTAGGAATGCTGTTATTAGTGCCTGTTTTCAAAACGGTTACTCATTTACCTCCTTATATGGGCGTTTTGTTAGGGTTAGGTATTGTTTGGGTGGTTTCTGAAATACTCCATCATGGCAGAGATGAAGCCGAACGCAAGCCCTATACGGTGGCTTATGCATTGAGTAAAATTGATTCTTCGAGTATCTTGTTTTTCTTAGGGATACTCTTGGCAATTGGCTCTTTAGAGGCTACTCATCTTTTAACAAATTTGGCTTCGTGGATGGATACTACTATTGGTAATCAAGATATTATTGTCATTACAATCGGCTTGGCATCGGCCATTATTGATAATGTTCCTTTGGTGGCGGCTTCGATGGGAATGTATGATTTAGCAAGCTTCCCCACTGACTCTAAGCTCTGGGAATTTATGGCTTATTGTGCTGGAACGGGCGGAAGTATCTTGATTATTGGCTCAGCTTCGGGTGTGGCAGTGATGGGAATGGAAAAGATAGATTTTTTGTGGTACTTAAAGAAAATCAGCTTTTTGGCTTTGATAGGCTATTTCGCAGGTATTGTTGTTTATTTGTTGTAAGATACTCATGGCATGACTTACAATTAATTGGTAATTAGGATAAACCTGACAGAGTCATGCCATGAGTATTTTTTCTATTAGAGGGTGACTTAAGTCACCCTCTAATAGAAAGTTTTTCACCGCTCAGAAGTTAATTTGCTTTTTAAGGATGCAAAATTTCCGCCTACTGGTACTGGCTCTATTTTTATCATAATCTGTGCAATTACCGCATCATTTTCTTCTGTCAAGGTAAAAGATGCCTTGTCTTGAAAATTTAATAAAAGGCGTTTTTGCAGATTCTTCATACCCACGCCTTCGTCACTGGTTTTGTTGATGAGCTTCCCTGTATTAATCACTTTCAGGGTAAAAATATTTTGCTTATAATCAGATACAATCATCAGTTTGCCACCTAACTTATTTTTACCAATGCCATGCTTAATGGCGTTTTCTACCAATAACTGCACCGACATAGGAGGGACGCTTAGGCTAAGTGTTTCGGGTTTAATATCAAAAGAATATTCGAGTCTTTTTTCATACCTTATTTTTTCCAGAAAGAGATAATCTCTGACCAACATCAATTCCATCTCAAGCGATACCAATTGCTGATTACCCATTGTGAGGGATGTCCTGAGTAATTGTGATAATTCAGTCAATGCTTGGCGAGCAAGTTCTGGGTCAAAAATAGTGAGCGCCTTAATGCTATTGATAGCATTAAAAAGAAAATGAGGATTGAGTTGGTTTTTCAGGTTTTCGAGCTCGGCAGTTTTCAATGACATTTCAGCATTCGCCAACTGCAATTCTTTTCTTTGTGCATTCCGATTGCTTAAGAAAAGATGGAAAAATAAAAACCAAATAATTACATAACGGATTGACTCTAGGTAAAACTGATAATAATCATACGCTTCAAGTTCGATACCCAAACTCGGTTTTCGATATCTTTGAAAGCCAAAAAAATAATCAATTAAAAAAAAGCATAAGCCTAATAGCAAAGTAGCTACCAACGGAAAAACAATCATTTGTCCGTTTTCTCTTTCTCGTTTTAAATAAATTTTTGAATAAAAGTGCGTAAAAAGAATTCCTACGATGAAATTAACGCTCAAGTAGGAACCCAGGTGCATAGGGTTTTCAAAGTATTTAGTTAAAGGTTGTCTAAGAACAAGTGTTGTAAAAAGCCACCAAGAAATTTGCATTACCCAGTAAACCCTATAAGAGAAAAAACTCATGTTAGATGCGCATCGTTGAACTGATTGATTATAAATCAAACATAAAGAGTTTTTTGTTAAAAACCAATATCAATTACTAAAGGTTGAAAGATAAATTGTCCTTTATTAGGAAGATAAATTCCACGGCAACCAGCTTCAAATTGTTGAGAGAAACGCAAAAGGTGGAATTGCGCGGTGAAATCAAAACCAATAGAGGTGAAGTTGCCCGTATCCGAACCTTTGTAAGTAACTGTTCGTCCATTTTTTGTTTCAGTCCAATTATAATTGGTTTCACCTTGCCCTAAATCCATAAACAGATTAGCTTTCAATCTTTTTAGGTAAACCAATCTCCCCAAATTCCAGTCAGGGTCAAATAAAGGTAGCCTGTATTCTACCGAGCCTGTCGTCAAATCTTCAAAGGCTCTGTAGCCATACCCGCGAGGGAAAAAGGTAGGGCTAGCGAAAAGATATAGATTACTGTTTGGTGCACCAATGGCATTTTTAAAGCCAGCTTGTTGTTGGAATGCCGCTCTCAAACGAAGGCTATGATGCGGAAAAAATCCCGGTAGATACATACTTCCTTGCACAACCGTGAGACCTCCTTGTAAGCTACCGCCAAAGGGTAAATTCCTTGTATAAAAACTAATGCTTTGTCCCCAACGTGGTGCTATATCTCTGACCGCTCTTTTCAATTGTCTGCTATAGGCAAATGTATAAATCATCGAGCTAAATGTACCGTTAAAGCTTTCTGAAAGATAACGGTCTTGTAAATCATATCCTGATACCTGTGTGATTGCCGTATTTACGCCAACCTCTAACGATTGGTAATATTTTGAACGAGTAAAGTTAAACGGCAAAGTCACGCCAACGACGATTTGCTGTTGATTCCATTTGTCCGACCGTAGGCTATCCAAAGGGTTAGCCTTATCGATATAAATATTGGTTTGTCGCTGTCCGTTGGTATAATTGACATTTATTTTCGGATACCATGCTTCAAAGCTCAAATCTGCAAAGAATTGCCCTGTCTTCTCGTTAGCATTGTATGAATACCCTGTACTGATGGCAGTAGTACTTAGCAAATCTTGCGAAGTAATTCCCACATTCAGCTTGTTATTATTCGAGCTAAACACAGCTCCCCAACTATAAATATTAAAGATGTTGGCTTTGCTGTATGGTTTAGTGTCAAAAGTCTGATTCCCTACACTTTTAAGCAAATTTTCTCCTGCTTCTTGTCTCAATAGTGCTCCAAAAAGCTTCACTGGCTTGTTGAGGGTTTCATCAAAGGCTAAAAATTGATTGGGACTAAAAGGCATCTCTACAACTCTATGGCCATTTTCAGTAAAATCATTAAAATACAATAGCTTTCCATCAGCCGAAACAGCAGGGTTGAATGCCCCAAATTTGCGATTAGTTACCTGATAACGCTTTTTATTTTTAAGGTCAAAAGCAAAAATATTATCAATACCCGTTACACCAGAATTGAACAAAACATAATCTCCCGACTTCACAGGATGCGCAATGTTTTCAGTAATAGGGCTAAACAATTCTTTTTCTGAATAGTTCTCGGCGTTAATACTAACTATATTTTTTTTGCCATTCAATAGCTTTACTGCCAATATTTCATTGTCAGTCGTCCAGCGTGGGTGGATGTAAAATGCATTGTTTGGATTAGGAATTCTTGCTATTTCTTTACCGCTTTCAGTTGCTAGTACGACTAAATTATACTTGTTTTCCGCAGTAGTTTCTACGACTACTATCTTGCTGGCATCATTTGATAGGGCAGGGGCTGCAAATTTGGTTTTATGGGTTATCGTTTTGGTGGTTTCCGTATTGAAGTCATACACTTTGATAACAGAGTAATCTCGTTGTCCCCAACGAACATCAAAATTAAATTCTGCCCACGCCACTTTAGTCCCAGCCACCGATAGCATGCCCGCATTATTAAAAATGCCTAGTTCAATTACTTTTTCTTCCGTATTTTGTTTATCCAGCATAACAAACTGCTGAATATCTGAAAGCCCCGATTTTAAAGCTAGTACCCTGCCATCTGGTAAAATCTGTGGAAACTCATAATTGGTAAAAAACTTATTTTTACTGGTTTGAAGACTAGCAACGGGCGTTTCTTCAATGTCTTTCAACTGCGTTTGCCATCGTTGTTTGGCATCCTCAAAGGCATTTGAATAAAGCTGTTCTGTTGTTAACCCTGTTACTTTTTTAATGTTGTTAGAGAAAGAAAAAGGGTAGAAAGGCATTCTATAAGTACCCTCCAAAATTTTATCCCAAGCATCAGCACCATATTTGGTCTTCATGTAAGACGTCATCAGATAACCATTCACATAATGATTCGGGATGAAATTTTTATATGAACCGCCCACTGCTTTGGAATAGCTGTAAGCCCCTTTGGTCAGCAATTGCGTGCGCAAAGCCATGTCAAAAGCAGGGATTTTCCCTCTGCCCGAAGTCGTTAACGCTGATTCTGTTCCCACTGCATCACCTTCTGCAAACCAGTTTGGCACGGCCAATGAGTTGATGATTCCTAAGCCATTGTTCCCAAAAATGGTATAAACTAGTTTCGTAATGCCCGTAAGGGCTTTATCATACTGTACTACGTGTCTGAATTCGTGTACTGCCAATAAATCTAGCCAATTGTTTGTGCCAAGCAGGGTATAGTCTTGCGGAGGAGTAGTGTAAAATTCTGAACGACGCGGAAATAACGAAACAAAACCATTGGAAACTGTCGTTTGATTTTGAAGAAGGATAGAAATCGGACGCGGATTATGCCCCAGACTATTACTGACGGGCTGATAAACGGTTTCTAATACATTGGCCGTTCGTTGTCCTATCGACTGGATATTGGTCGGGAAAATTAAACGAAAGTGCGGTGTTTTTATCTGCGACCATTTTAAGGAGGCAGGATTTTGAGATAAATTAACTGAGTTTTCTTGAGCAAAAATTTGGCATCCCCCCAACAGGGTAAATAAAAAAATGAGTACTCTTTTCATAGATTTTACACAGTAAAAATGGATTAGGAATGTTGGAATTTGTCACGACTTCAAGACATGCGCCATAAGTATTTTTAGGAAACGTATTGCTGACGCCTAGCATGTTGGAGATAACTCCAACATCGGCACCTTACTCATTACTATTAGCGGGTGACTTAAGTCACCCGCTAATAGTAATGAGTAT